>NZ_JBIQFG010000046.1:0-24216 GCF_045369345.1 Ureibacillus sp. 179-F W5.1 NHS
GATACTTTCAACTAGATGATGGATATGGAAAGCAATATCATTATTTTGTAATTTTACTTCTAAATCTAAAGGCAAAATGAGTTGATTCATGTTATAATCTTTAAACATAAGGATCCTTCTTTCGATATGGTTTTGTGTGGTAACTTAATTTTATCAGAAGAGGTCCTTATTTTATTGTAAAAAATTCAAAGCCGGTGAAATTTTACTTTTCGTAAAATTTCACCGACTTTTTTTATATTTGTTTATATATCTTTATTATTTTCTTGTTGAGATAAAAGCCTTCTCGCCTTTTTCTCTTCCTTTTTTCGCTCCCGGATAGCACGGAAAAAATTAGTAAGCAATTGACCACATTCATCTGCTAAAATGCCCTCTATAACTTCGCATTCATGGTTAAAGCGGGAATCATTTAATAGACGATATAATGAGTCTACACAACCAGCTTTCATGTCTCTCGCTCCATACACAACCCGAGGAACACGGGATTGTAAAATAGCACCTGCACACATTGGACAAGGTTCTAATGTTACATATAGGGTTGTTTCTTCTAAACGCCAACTACCAATAGTTTCACATGCTTGTTGTATTGCCATTAATTCTGCATGGGTTACGGCATTTTGTGAAGTTTCCCTTAAATTGTGGGCCCGTCCAATGATTTTATCTTCATAAACGATAACGGCACCTATTGGTACTTCTCCTAATGCTGCTGCCTTTTTTGCTTCAACTATCGCTTCTTCCATGAATTTGCGATCTTTATCAAAAATATTCACGTACATCGCTCCTTGCTTGTAAGTGTATCACGGTCATTGGGAAAAATGAACTTTCACTAATATTCGCTTGGAGAAAATGGAACAATTCTTTAACTCTAGTAACTTTTGTTTGATTTTTATAATAATTACTTATGAACTTCAATCACTGTCTCTGTTTTTCGACAAGTTGATATGATAAAATGAATAGCATTGACGAATTAGACTAAAAGGAGGGACTTCTCATTGTCTGTTCCATTTATTACAGTCGAGGGTCCGATTGGTGTAGGGAAAACGTCGTTATCAAAGGCGATTTCGGATGCCTTTGACTATCATCTATTGAAAGAGATTGTGGATGAAAACCCGTTTTTAGGGAAGTTCTATGAAAATATTGATGAGTGGAGCTTTCAAACGGAGATGTTCTTCCTTTGTAATCGATATAAACAATTAACGGATATTAAAAAACATATGTTACAGGTAGGATCTCCGGTCGTAGCAGACTATCATATTTTCAAAAATTTAATTTTCGCAAAACGAACATTAAAACCTTCTGAATATGAAAAATATGAAGCCATTTATAATATTTTAACAGCTGATATGCCGCGCCCAAATATGGTGATATATTTACATGCTAGTTTAGATACATTGATGAATCGGATTGCAATGCGCGGTAGAGAGTTTGAAAAAATGATTACCCGGGATTACATAGAACGATTAGCTAAAGACTACCATGAGTTTATTCAACATTTTGAAATGATGCACCCTGATATTCCTGTTATCCAAATTAATGGTGACCAAATCGACTTCGTAAGGAATCAAAATGATTTACAACAAATATTACAATTAGTAGAAGAGAAGCTACAACAAAGGAGTACAAATCAAGAATGAATTTAAGAGAAAAATATCAAATTCCATCGAATACAGTGATTACGATAGCAGGTACTGTCGGTGTAGGGAAGTCAACAATGACAAAGGCTCTTGCAGAAGCTTTAAATTTCCGTACATCCTTTGAAAAGGTTGATACGAATCCTTATTTAGATAAATTTTATGATGATTTTGAAAAATGGAGTTTCCATTTACAAATTTACTTCCTAGCCGAACGTTTTAAGGAACAAAAACGGATTTTCGAATATGGTGGCGGCTTTGTTCAAGATCGCTCGATTTACGAAGACACAGGCATTTTTGCGAAAATGCATTATGATAAAGGAACAATGAATCCGACCGATTATGAGACGTACACTAATTTATTTGAAGCTATGGTTATGACACCATACTTCCCTCATCCAGATTTACTAGTATATTTAGAAGGTCCAATCGACGACATCATTGGCCGTATCCAAGAACGCGGTCGTGAAATGGAACAACAAACACCAAAGGATTATTGGATTGAAATGCATGAACGATATGAAAACTGGATTAATAATTTCAATTCATGTCCTGTATTACGTTTAGACATTAATGACTATGATTTAATGGCAAATCCAGACCAAATCGAAAACATTGTGGAACGAATTGCATATATGTTAAAACAAACAAGTCATTTACGTAAATAAATAGCAAACTTTATCAAAGCCTTTTCTACGAACTTTTTGTAGTGGGGCTTTTTTTCATGAAATAAAGCGATTAGAAAAATTTTGTAAAGTCTAATTTATTGAATTTTCAAATTTTAGAGAGTATCCTAAAATAGAGTGGTGTTCATTATTTATCTATATTAAATATGAGCTCTAACCTCTTTTGAAAGCGATTACAACAAAAAATGGGAGGTTTTTATGGTGAGTAAACTAGAAAACAAAGTAGCGATTATTACCGGTGGAGCAGGAGGAATTGGAAAAGTTACTGCAAAACGCTTTTTAGAAGAAGGGGCAAAAGTTGTATTAGTTGATTTATTCCAAGAATCTCTTGATGAAACAAAAGCTGAGTTAGAATCCCTTGGAGAAGTAATTGTCGTTCAAGCCGATGTATCAAAAGAGGAAGAAGTAAAAAATTATGTAAATAAAACGGTAGAGCAGTTTGGAAAAATTGATATTTTCTTTAATAATGCGGGTATTGAAGGTAAAGTTGCCCCAATTACTGAACAAAAAGTAGAGGATTTAGATAAAGTATTGGCCGTTAATGTCCGTGGTGTGTTTTTAGGATTAAAATATGTTTTAGCTGTTATGAAAGAACAAGGTTACGGTAGTGTTATTAATACTTCTTCTGTTGCAGGATTACATGGAAGTCCAGACGTTACTCCTTATGTTGCCTCGAAGCATGCCGTTGTAGGTTTAACAAAATCAACAGCGCTAGAAGTAGCACCTTACCAAGTACGTGTAAATTCTATTCACCCATCACCTGTAAATACAAGAATGATGCGTTCTTTAGAAGAAGGTTTTGCTCCTGGACAAGCTGAGGCAGCTAAAGCGAATATGGAAAAATCCATTCCATTAGGTCGATATGGAGAATCAGAAGATATTTCAAATTTAGTTTTATTCCTTGCTTCAGACGACAGTAAATTTATAACTGGAGCTCAATATCGCGTAGATGGCGGTATGGGTGCATTATAAAAATAAAAGCGGGTAGAGAATCGGATTTTCTCTTCCCGTTTTTTAGTTAAAAGTGAAGAATTTCACCTTTTTTTACAATGTTTATATTGGCGCTGTCAATGACTTTCTGAAATTGTTCAACATTGTCGTTATAATGCATGGCATAAAGTTTTGAATAGTATTCTTTAGGGTAATAATCGAGCACTTCTTGTAATGTGGCATGGACACCATTAAAGGTAAAGCTGACATCTTGGAAAATGGCGACCGTGTTCCCATCAACTTGCCCAATAATATTCGCTTCTTTTAGACGTTTTACATCGCTAGTAAATACAATATTGGATTGCAAGGATGCTAATTTAAATCCAAAACTAAGCAATCCATCTGCATGGGTATAACTAGTATCAAAAATTGTAAAGGAATAATCCTCTATTTTATAAACTTCCTTTTCTTTTAAACAAACAAAATTACAAAAATCCTCAACTGTTCGCCCTTGATTTGCAAGTCCGTGGCTAAGTAAACTTTTTAATAAAGTAAGTAATTTTTCATGAACAATAATCGTCGTTTTTAGCGGACTATGTTGCCCATTATTAAATTGCCAAAACCGTTGCATGATCATTTCCTCTAAACCACCGACATGGTCAAAATGTAAATGGGAAATAAAGACAAAATCTATATCGGTATAATGGTATCCAGCTTCACGAAGGCTATATCGCAATGTAGAGCCAGCATCAATTAATAGGCATTTTTCATTTAAATGAATGATATAGTTATTATGGAAGTTTGTTTTGGTAAAAGCTCCACCAACTCCAAGAGGGTAAATTTTCATCGCTCTTCTCCTTCTATTTGAAAATTTAATGTTATTCTTGTATTGTATCAAATTGACATGGAGGTATAAAAAATGAATGTAGCCATTTATTGTGGATCACAGACAGGGAAAAGTGCAATTTACATAGAAAGTGCAAAAGAATTAGGCGAGAGATTGGCAAAAGAAAAGATTGGAATTGTATATGGTGGTTCCAACATTGGTTTAATGGGTGCAGTGGCGGATGCTGCCCTTGCCCATAATGGGGAAGTTATTGGGATTATGCCAGAGCATTTACAAAAAAGGGAAATTGCCCATTTGCACTTAACGGAGATTCATTTTGTTGAATCGATGCATGTCCGTAAAAAGAAAATGATTGATCTTTCAAATGCTTTTATCGCTTTACCAGGTGGGTGTGGAACACTAGATGAATATTTCGAGGTGTTTACATGGGCACAGATTGGTTTACATGAAAATCCTGTCATTTTATATAATATAGATGGCTTTTATGATGCCCTCATCCAACATTTTGAAAAGATGTTCGAGGAAGGATTTATACGTGAAGAACAACGCAGTATACTAAAAGTGGCGACGAACGTTAATGATATTATAGCTATTTTGAATAAATAGGATGCTCTTTTTGATAAATCGATGTCATCAAGTGTTGAGTAAAAAGAATTTTTGTTTTAAATAAATAGAAAATTTAGAAAAAGTTACAAACATAGTTGACTTATCGGAAAACTGATATTAAATTTAGTTTAATAGTTGGCTTATTGGACAACCAAAGGCTGCAATGATCTATATTTTGATGGATTATTGTTGCCTTTTTTAATTCTAGGAGGGAATGTGACGATGATGAAATATAGTTATATTACTCATTTAGAGTGCCCAAAGTGCGGTAAAACTTATGAAGAAAATCGAATTCAGCAGTTATGTCAGTGTGGCTCCCCGTTACTAGTACGTTATGATTTAGAAAAAGTAAAAGAAACTATTAACCGTGAGGACATGAAAAATCGCCCTAATACTTTGTGGAGATATCATGAGCTACTTCCAGTCCATCATCAAGAAAATGTAGTGTCGCTAGGAGAAGGAATGACGCCATTAAAAAAACTGCCGTATTTAGGAGCTGATTATGGATTAAATAATTTATACATGAAAGACGAAGGGATTATACCAACGGGTTCTTTTAAAACTCGTGGAGCAAGTGTGGGAATTTCAAAAGCAAAGGAATTAGGGGTAAAACATCTAGCAATGCCGACTAATGGTAATGCAGGTGCTGCCTGGGCATTGTATGCAGCAAAGGCGAATATAAAAGCAACAATTGTCATGCCATTAGATGCTCCTGAAATTACTCGAAAGGAAGTATATATTGCTGGTGGAGATTTATATTTAATTAACGGTTTAATTAGTGATGCTGGAAAAGTTGTAGGAAGCTTAGTACAGGAACAAGGGGTTTATGATGCATCTACATTAAAAGAGCCCTATCGGATAGAGGGTAAGAAAACAATGGGTTATGAAATTGTTGAACAATTAGGGTGGAAAGTGCCCGATGTGATTTTATATCCAACGGGTGGAGGTGTAGGCATCATCGGAATCTATAAAGCTATTTTAGAGCTACAACAATTAGGATGGATTGAACAGGGGAAGTTGCCACGGTTAGTAGCTGTTCAAGCAGAAGGATGCGCCCCAATTGTAGAAGCGTGGAAAAAAGGAGAGAAAGAATCCGTCTTCTTTGAAAATTCAACAACATGTGCATTTGGCATCAATGTTCCGAAGGCTTTAGGTGATTTTTTAGTATTAGAAGGAATTTATGCAACGAAAGGATGTGCTATCGCCGTATCGGAGGAAGCATTACTGGAAGCTCAAAAACTAGTAGCCTCACTAGAAGGTAATTTTATTTGTCCAGAAGGGGCAGCTACATTCGCAGCTGTTAAAACTTTACGTGAACAAGGATGGATTCGAGAAGACGAACATGTTGTATGTTTAAATACTGGATTAGGTTTGAAATATCCTGAAACTGTTGAGATAGAAGATGTTGAAACTCTTCAACCTGGTCAACAGATTCTAATAAAAAATTAAAGGTTATACATGATTGCTGGAAAGGTAAAAGGAAGAGCTGGAAGCACTAAGGGAAGAACAATTCTTTCAAAAAGCATACGAGGAAACTTTAAAACCAGCATTTGGTGATAGCATACGGGTAGAAGATCTTGGTGTAGAAGGAAATATAGAACAATAATCAAATAAAAAGTATCCTTTGTGTTGATCAGTAGAGAATTACTGTAACATAAGGGATACTTTTTATTTTGAGTAAGATTATTTTAAAATTATCGCTACTAGTAGCGGAATGGTCATTAACAGTAAAACACCAAAGCTCCATAAAATTTGCTTTGTTGTCGACATATGTTTAGGACGGATGCTAATCGTATCATATAAGTTGTTAATTGCTCGTTGCTCTTTTTTATATAATAGTTTTTGAAATTGATCATAGTCATCGATGTAGGAGGAAGGAGGCTCTAATCCGAAACGAATAGCTCGCACGTCTTCCGTTACATCTTGATTATCATAAAAATAAAGAATGGTTGGTGCAAGCCCTCCTGTATGCTTAGCAATAACATCAATGTCGAAGGAAACCATTTTATAACCAGTTTCTCCATTTTCTTTTTTATATTGCATAATCAATCGGTTCCGTTTCATATTTATCACTCCTCATTGGATGTAATGAATCGAAGAGTATGCTTCCCCACCATTTTAACCACTTCCTCTACTTTTAATCGGGAACGATCACATAAGTCTAATTAAATTAACCTATTTAACTTCCTATAATAATCCTATAGAATTTAAATTATTACAATATTTTGTTAATTTGGAGGGCAAAAAAATGGAAACGACTACAATACAGGAACGTTTTTACGCTTTACCAACGACAGCAATCTCGGATGCTACAGGTGGACATACAAATTTGGATAGTAAGATTAAGCCGTTAGCAGATCATTTTAAAATTGCAGGACGAGCTATAACAGTACGTTTACCAGATGGAGAAAATGGTGCGGTTTTAGAAGCGATTAGTATGGCACAAAAGGGTGATATTTTAGTTATTGATGCTAAAGGAAATACAAATCGAGCTGTAGCGGGTGATTTCGTCGTCTCCCTTGCAAAGGGAATAGGTGTACAAGGTTTTGTTGTAGATGGTGTAATTCGAGATATGGCCGCAATTCAAGATTTAGATTTCCCGGTTTTTGCATTAGGCACAACAGTTGCAGCAGGATTTAAAAATGGAGGGGGAGTTGTTAATTGTCCAATTTCAGTTGGAAATGTAACGGTTCACCCTGGGGATTTTATTATTGGGGATATCGATGGTGTTGTCGTCGTTCCACAACAGGATATTGAAAAGATTGTTGAAACTGCTGAGAAAAAGATTGCAAAGGATGAAGCTCGTGAAAAGGAAGCGTTAGGAAATGGGGAAGAATCTATTCGAGCTTACTTAGCAAAGGCCGTATCGAATATAAAAAAGCCGCAATAATTTGCGGCTTTAAATGTTTATTTAGCTAATTCAGCATTGTATGCTTCCATTTTATCTTCGTCAAAACGTTTTTCCCATTTTGACATAACGATAGCTGCTAAAGAGTTTCCGACAACGTTTACTGCTGTACGGGCCATATCGAGAATACGGTCAATTCCAGCGATAAATGCTAGTCCTTCAAGTGGGATACCTACGGATCCAAGTGTTGCTAAAAGAACAACGAATGATACGCCTGGAACACCAGCAATACCTTTTGAAGTAACCATTAATACTAGCATTAATGTAATTTGTTCTGTAATGCTTAAATCGATACCATACATTTGTGCAATAAATAGTGCAGCAATTGCTTGATACAATGTTGAACCATCTAAATTAAAGGAATAGCCAGTTGGAATAACAAAAGAAG
Source organism: Ureibacillus sp. 179-F W5.1 NHS (assembly GCF_045369345.1). NCBI lineage: Bacteria > Bacillati > Bacillota > Bacilli > Caryophanales > Caryophanaceae > Ureibacillus > Ureibacillus sp. 179-F W5.1 NHS. The sequence goes on from NZ_JBIQFG010000046.1 coordinate 7,994, forward strand.
TAATATCTTTTGGACAACCGTATTTCTCCATTTTATTCATAATACGTGGTAAAACGGTTTCAGAACTGGATGTAGAATAAGCAAGAATCAATTCTTCTTTTAATACTTTTAATAAATTAAAAATGTTAATACCAGCAATTTTCGCTGTAATTCCTAGTACAACAAGTACAAAGAATATCATTGCACCATAAACAAGAAGTGCTAATTTTCCAAGTGGGATTAAAGATGATAAACCAAATTTTGATACTGTAACCCCGATTAAACCAAATACACCAATTGGTGCAAACTTCATAACAAGGTTAGTAACCCAGAACATCGCATCGGCAACGCCTTGCGCTACATCAAGTACAGGTTTCCCTTTTTCGCCAATTGCTGCTACCCCTAAACCAAATAATACAGAGAAGAAGATAACAGGTAACATATCGGCCTCAGCCATTGACTGAATGAAATTGGTTGGAACAATACTAACAATAGTATCTAATAAGCCGCCACCATCATGCTCAACCGACTCTGTCGTTTCAACATAAGATGAAATGTCAGTTTGTGTTAATTCATTCATGTTAATGCCTTCACCTGGTTGGAAAATGTTAGCTGCACCTAAACCAACGACGATGGCAATTGTTGTGATAATCTCAAAGTAGATTAAAGTTTTACCACCTAGGCGACCTAGTTGTTTCATATCACCAGTACCAGCTACACCGATAATAAGCGTAGAGACGATGATTGGGACAACAATCATTTTAATTAAATTTAAAAAGATCGTACCAAGTGGTTGTAAATATTTCTCTACATTAGGGTTGCCATAGAAAATAGCACCTACAATGATCCCTAATACTAGACCGATTATTATTTGAGAAGCTAAACTAAGTTTAAATTTTTTCAATTTTCTCCCCCCAATCAAATGTAGGACAAGTCCATAATAATAGTATATGGATGACTTACAAAATCCGACAAAATCCGATTAATCCACTTTGCTAATTATTTCAGCAAATAACACTTGAATAAATTTTTTGATATTTACTTTCGCTTTTCGTTGATCATTTTCTTCGATTTGACGCATTAGTGATCGAATTTCGGTAAAGTCAAAATAACGAGGGGCATAATATTCAAATTCTGAATTTGTATAATCAACAATTCCCAAATTAGCAAGATTAATCATTGCAGCTAAAATCGTCCGACGAATGCGTTGTTCAATCGCTTTACTTTCTTTTACGATATCATCCGCTGTAGATTTTGTTAAACTTGCCACTTTCTCATATAATTCTTTTAGTGGTGGGAGAGGGGAAATTTTATATTTATCCATAAGTAAAAGTTCAATGATATTCGTTATATCCTCACTGCCTACCTCACCGACAATACCCATATCATTTAAAATGGATTGAACATGGTCCCTAGACGTTTTCTTAACATGTTTTTTATCCTCAGCAAAATGGGATAATGACTGTCTAATGGCTAAAATAGAATTTTTTAAGCGATATTGTTCTTCTGTTTTCCGAAGAACCGTTTCAACTTCGATTTTATTAATGGGTTTATGAATAAAAAATTCTATCCCCTTTTCGTAACTTTGGGCAACCATTTCTTTATTTACAACTTGAGAAATCATTATAAAATGACCTTCATAAAGATTTTCACGTAATTTTTCAATTGTCGTGATACCATCTAGTTTGGGCATTAGTAAATCGATTAATACGAAATCGGGTTGGATAGCTAATATTTGAGGGATAGCATCTTGACCGTTGGAAGCTTCACCGATGACACTTCCTAGCTCGCTTTCATTAATAATAGTTGATAACATTTTTCGACTTGCACGGTCGTCGTCAACAATGAAATAACGCATGTCTTTCTCCTTTTCTATAACATATTTGTCGGGATTGTAATGATAAATTTTGTTGTTTTATTACTTTCAACATGTATATTACCGTGTAATTTTGCTACGATTGCTTGTACATGGGATAAGCCAATTCCCGTGGAAGGCTCGCCTTTTTCATTAAATTTCGAAGTAAAACCTGGGTCAAAGATAACTGGAAGGGAATGTTCTGGAATACCAATCCCATTATCTTCAATTATAATATTTGTTTCATCGGCTTTCATACCAACCGAAATGGTAATCGCCCCCTCGTTTTCAATTGCTTCTACTGCATTGGCGACTAGATTGTTTAATACGGCAAGTAATTGAATATGGGCATGTGTATGAAAATCTTCATTTAGTAATACGTTAAATTGAATATTTTTCTTTAGAAGCACACTATATTTTTGATTAGCTTCTGAAACAAGGGAAAGTAAATCCGACATTAAATAATGATCGGATTGTTTATTTTCTACAATGTTCGACAATCCAGCAAAAATACGTTGCTGATCTTTCTTCACTTCATGAATTTCTTGAGCAATAATTAATGCTTTTATGCTTAATTCGGAATGAACCGTTGCTAATTGTTTATATAAATCAAAGCTAGAAGCGGTAATTTGTTCAATTTGGTTCATTGATTTTTGTAAATATAACGTTTCCACATATAAATTGGAGCCAATGTTTAATAATTGCTGAACTTGCTTTTTATTTTCAGCAATGATTATTGAGCTATATAATCCAACAACAAAAAAACTACGTAAAAGGGCAATCGTAATAAGTAAAAAAATTTCCTCTGCATTAATAGGTATTTTCGTTACAAATAGAGTAGTAAAAAGGTGCTCAATACTATTACTAATGATTTCAAATAAAGAAGCCATCAACCCTAAAGTTAAAGGTTTTGTTTTATATTTTTCTATATTAAAAATAGACAAACATACAGCAAATGAAAAATAAAAAAGGGCTGCTGGGAAATGTTCGATTAATGCATTTATAAAAGGTTGTTCATAAAATAGGCTATCTAACAATGAACGGAATAGTACGACGGTTAAACCGGTTATAATCCCCGTTGTAATAACGGGTACAGTACGTATTAATACGGCAATAAAAAAAATAATACTGCCTAATCCAAAACGGAAAGGTGCTTCTTCATAGGGCATTATTTTAATTTCACTACCAATTGCGGTAAGTAAAGCAGTAGCAAGGATTGCAATCGTACAACGATTAACTTTTGAAAGGGCTTTCATATATTCCATGGAAAGACTTCACCTTCTATTAATGAGTGTTTTTTCATTATAAATTAAAAAAGTACTATAACTGCTATCAGTTTTAGTACTCGAATGGAATTTCTACAAAAAAAATCCGTTACGTTACGTAACGGATGTTATCATCATATAGTAAATAAAAATGGCGGAGGCAGTAGGATTCGAACCCACGCGCGGTTTAACCCGCCTGTCGGTTTTCAAGACCGATCCCTTCAGCCAGACTTGGGTATGCCTCCGTTTCGACAAAGAAAAATATATCATATAACTATATTATGGTCAACAAATAAGTAGAAAATAAGTAGAAGGGAAAGTTTTTTAAAAAAAGATTTCAACTTTTCCATTATTACCAGAACTAAACATTGCATTTTCCCTCAATAATAAAGTATACTAGTTTATGCCGTGCTAGGTGGGGAGGTAGCGGTGCCCTGTAACTCGCAATCCGCTCTAGCGAGACTGAAGTCCTTTCTGAGGCTGTCCGTATGTTTGGTCTGCCTCTTGCACGTAGTGTTGAAGGTTGGGTCCTGCGCAATGGGTACCCATGAACCATGTCAGGTCCGGAAGGAAGCAGCATTAAGTGGTTTCACCCATGTGCCGCGGGGTAGCCTAACCTGAGCTGGCGACAAGAGTAACGCTTATGTACGGCTGTCGAAGAAAGGTGCACGGCTTTAATGTGCATAATAAAAGCCTAAAAAGGCATGAATAAAAGACGAAATGAACGTTTATGTTCATTTCGTCTTTTTTATTTTATTACATCTTAAATCAAGAGTACCTCTCCTAAATTGTCACCCTTTTTATTAATTTATACGAACAATGCGAACAATTTTTTAAGAATTCATTATTAATTTGGTAAAAATGGAACTTAAATGTAAAATAGACGTACCAATTAAAAAAGGGGATTAAGGGGTTGAGATTTTGTTAAAGAAAAATATTTTAGCTATTTTATTTTTTGCATTCATTTTTAATTTTCTACATATAGATACTGCTAGTGCAGCGCCTAAATTGGATGTAAAAGCAGAAGCAGGAATATCTAATAAAGTTAAATATTATACACCGGTTCCATTAAAACTTACGATCACAAATAATGGTACGGCATTTTCAGGTGATTTAGTCATCGATGCAGCTGAATCTTATTCAATGGGTTCCGGCTTAGTATACCCATTAGATATAGCTGAGGGTGAAACAAAGGAAATTCAAATTTACTTAAATGGACTTGCAGAAGACTATATGTATAGTAGTCCTCAAAAAACTTTATTTTATTTTTATGAAGGTGGAATTGAAGATGGTGAAATGGTTAAATACACGGGTAGTAAGACCGTCAAACCTCAATTTCATGAACAAGAAGCAACTTTTATCTATACGCTGACTGAAAATAGTGACCGGCTTTCTTCTCTCTTACGTTTAAGACAGTATTCTACTTTCAATGTGGAAGTATTTAATTTAAATCAATTAAAAAATTATGAATTTCCAACTGATGAAAAAGGGCTAGCGATGGCTAATGTGTTAGCTGTCGATGAAATTAGCCTAACAGACTTTTCTGAGGAACAACAAAACGCAATATATAGTTGGGTTGAGAAGGGGGGAGTTCTTTTAATCGGTGCCTCTGACCAAGTAGAGGCTTCTGTAGGAATTTTTAAAGATTATCTTCCATTATCACTTTCAAATGAGAAAGTCACTGTATCTCAGGAGAGATTAAAGACACTATCCCAAAATGGTGTGTTTACGCAAGATATTGATGTATATAAGGCGACTGAAAAGGAAGGAAGTCATCGTCTACTAGCAGATGGAAACACAATTTTAGCTTCTAAAAAAACTCTAGGCAGCGGGCAAATTATTCAAACGACATTCTCCCTAGGAGATCAACCACTTGCTTCAATGGATGGTTATTCAAAATTACTATCTGAAATTTTAAAACTACAAACTACAGTACAAAATAATAGCTTTGCAATGAATTTTGGTAATTTCAACGACTATCTTCCCCATGAAGTGGGAAGTGTAAATGAACTGTTTCCTTCCTTTGAAATATCGACGACTATGCTAGTCATTGTCATTATTATTTACATTTTATTTATTGGACCAATGCTTTACTTTATTTTAAAAAGAATGGATAAGCGGGAACATGCTTGGTGGCTTATTCCACTATTATCCATTGGTTTATCCCTTTGTCTTTTCATTTTTGGGGCAAAGGATCGTTTAATGCAGTCTCAAATACAACAAGCTGCTTTTTATAAAGTAGAAGGAGATAGTTTAACTGGTAAGTATATGGAGACCATTTTAACAAATCGCAGTGGAGATTTTACGTTTAATCTAGATGAAAATACTACTGCTACTGCATCGCAAGGTATGGATTATTATTATTCAAGTCCAGCTGACAATGTTTTACATGAAAAATCCTATGTTAAAGAACGTGCAAATGGTTCTATTATTCAATTGAGAAATTTAAATTACTGGTCTGTTCAATCGATTGTTGGGGAAACAACCATTCATAATGCAGGGAATATGGATATTCAGTTGACAGTAAAAGACGGGTTAATCGAAGGGACTGTAACGAATCATTTCCCGTTTAAATTGAATGATGTGACTATTTGGTCGGGTACAAAAGAAATAGAACTAGGAGATATTGAATCGGAAGGTACATTGAAAGTATTGGAACAAGTAAAAAATTCCGTTTTACTTTCACCGGCCATTACAAACTACGGATATAATGCTCCACAATCGAAAGATGACTTATTACCAATGCGTTTAGAAAAAGTAAAGTATGGAGCAGGTGGCTTAATTCAGGATGACCATGCTCCTACAATCATAGCGTGGACAGATGAATCGTTAGTTGGCATTGAATTAGATGGGAATGCTGAAGTCTCACCAGTAGCGTATATTGCTCAAACATTTGAGCCGAAGATGGAACTTTCAGGTGGATTTACTTTAAATAAAGATACGTTAGAAGAATATGTAGAGCCAACAAATGCTGCAAGTTATATGGAATTAACAAGTGAATCATCGAATGAATGGTATCTAGACAAAGGCGATTATAACTATACAGTTCAAATTCCATCAGAGTTAATCGAAAATTCTTCCTGGACAGAACTATCTGTTTCGAATAAAGCATCTAATCGACTTGAGATAGCTATATGGAATATAAAAACTTCACAATTTGAAGATATTCAAGAAGCGAGTATAACCTTTAAAGACAATTTAGATCAATACGTATCAACAGATGGACAAATTAAAATGCTAGTCCGATTAAATGATTATTTAGGAACACCAGTTAGAATGCCAGATGTAGAAATTAAGGGGGTGGCACAATAATGATGGTTGATATTAAAGGATTAACTAAAAAATACGGCTCATTTGTTGCATTAAATAACTTAAACTTGTCATTAGATGAAGGAGTTGTATTTGGGTTCGTAGGTGCCAATGGTGCTGGTAAATCTACTACTTTTTCTATACTAGCTACTCTTTTATCACCTACATCTGGTGACGCGTTTATAAACGGTAAAAGTGTTGTTCGTGAGCCGAAAGAAGTAAGAAAGCTAATTGGTTATATGCCTGATTTCTTTGGAGTTTATGATCAACTAAAAGCCGATGAATATTTAGATTTTTATGGGGCAAGTTATGGTCTTTCTGCTGCGGAAAGGCAAGTTCTTATCCCGCAGTTATTAGAGCTTGTTAACCTTTCACATAAACGATATGAATATGTCGATTTACTATCTCGTGGTATGAAGCAACGTCTTTGCTTAGCTCGTTCTCTTATTCACGATCCAAAGGTGCTTATTTTAGATGAACCTGCATCAGGATTAGATCCGCGTGCCCGAATCGAAATGCGAGATATTTTAAAGCATTTAAAATCTATGGGAAAAACAATTTTAATCTCCTCGCATATTTTACCGGAGTTAGCGGAAATGTGTGATGAAATAGGTGTAATTGATAACGGAAAGCTTATTGCCCATGGTAATGTGGCGGCGATTCAGGAGCAGTTGCAAGGAGATAAACGGATCATTGTGAAAGTATTAGAGCAAATGGAAAGGGCACGGGACTTCTTTGAAGAGGATCCTTTTATCTCCTCTATTGAAGTAGCTGACAGTAGAAATGAAATATCCTTTAATTATCGAGGGAAAACGGAAGATCAAGTGAAGCTCTTACGAAAGGCGTTACTTGCTGATATTCCGATTTATACGTTAACCGAAGAGGAAAAGAACTTAGAAGATGTCTTTATGGCTATTACGAAGGGAGCGGATGAAGCATGATGGATCGTTTTTCGAATCCAGTATTATTAAAGGAATTAAAATTGCGATTCCGCGCCTTTAAAAGTTTTTCTGGCTTAATGTTTTACTTAGCTGTTTTATGTATTTTCGTGGCAGGATTTTTATTAATCCGCACACAATTTACAGGTACTAATTTTTTTAGACCAGATGATAGCTTCACGATGTTCGCTGTTTTAAGTGTGCTTCAGATGGGATTAGTAATGTTTATAACTCCAGGATTAACAGCGGGTGCAATTAGTACAGAACGAGAGAAACAAACATTAAATATACTACTGACTACAACCCAAAGTTCTACTCAAATTATCATTGGTAAACTTTTATCGTCAGTTGCCTTTTTAGTACTAATGTTATTGGCAGGGTTGCCGTTATATAGTCTTGTATTTTTATTTGGAGGGGTATCGCCTTCCCAATTTGTAACGATTTTCCTTTTATACTTAATAACACTCGTTGCTATTGGTAGTATAGGAATAATGTTTTCAACAATAACAAAGAAAACAATTGTATCAATGATTGCGACATATGGTGCAATGATTTTTCTAGGAGGAATTACCGCCTTCTTCTTCTTTATGGGTGTTTCGATGGAACAAATGTCAATGGGTATGAGTACAGCAACACCGTTTGCACCTATTACTTATTTTTGGGCGAGCATTAACCCTGGTGCATTAATGGTGACAATTCTTTATCCGGAAATGGCAAATAGTTTGGAATCGGTAGTTGGTATATCGTTGCCAATTTGGGTAGTTTACTTAATTTTTTATATATTACTTACAGTATTTTGTTTATTTGTGGCCATCCGTAAATTACGGGCAAACATGAAAACAAATCGATAGGAGGAAGGACGATGAATCGTCGAAACCTGTTAGGGCATTTTATTCGTCGGGCTAAAAGAAGTCTTAATATGGAGCGTTTATTAGTTCAATTACAATATGGAATATTCCTTTGCCTTGCCTTAAGTGCGACGATTCTCGTTGTATCCCGCCTGTTTGTCTTTCCTTATTATAGGGAAGTTGCGATTTACGTTGGAATCGGTATTCTTTTTGCTGTAGGAATTTATATATGGTGGAAAAGGATAAGGGAAAAGGAGGCGTTACATCGTTTAGATGCCTTTTATCCTCATAATGAGCTTGTAACGGCCCTTTCATTTATAGATAAAAAGAATCCATTAGTGCAAACCCTTATCCAAAAGGCCGAAAATGAGTCACCGAAGGCATTTGATCGGTTTAAAAAAAGGCAGAAAGTTATTTGGAAGCCTAAAGTATTAATTGGAATTATGCTTTTGATGATAGGAATTGGCATATTGTCTTTCTTCCCTTCAGCGACGCAACAAGAAGCTATTGAAGTTGAAAAAGAACAAGAAGTCATTAAAGAGATAGAAAAAGAAGTAGCAAAGTTGGAGAAAAAAGCAATGAATGATGAGGTGAAAAAGCAACTACAGGAGCTATCAAATAAATTAAAGGATATCGAAAGTTCTGAAGAAGCTCTTCGTGAAGTAGTGAAAAAACAAAAGGAATTAAAATTGCAGGAACAAAAGCTTAAGGAAAAAGAGGCATTAGCCAAACGAGAAAATGCAGAAAATTCTGGCGGCTTATCGGCGGAAGAACAGAAGCAGCTAGAGGAATTAGCAGCTTTGCAAGAAGGTCTTACAGATACAGCGAAAAGTTCTCAAACTACTTTAAGTAAATTAGGTAAACCTATTAGTTTCGATTTACAAAATGCAATTGCTAGTGAATTAGGTTCCGAATCAGCTGAAAATGAAGGAGAACAAGGAGATTCTTCTGGAGAACAAAGCGATTCCAACGGTGATAGCCAAAATGATGGCCAACAAGGTGATAGTCAGGAAGGGAACAACGGTAACCAAAATCAAAACAGTAATGGGCAGAATGGTCAAGGTCAGGGACAGGGTCAAGGCCAAGGACAGGGTCAAGGTAATGGTTCCCAAGGAAGTGGTTCTGGGAGTGGAAATGGTCAAGGGTCTAGTGGAGGCAGTGGAGCTGGATTAGGCCAAGGGAGTCGTGATTCCTTATCAATTCCCGAACGTATTGGTGGAAGCAGTGACACGACTGTTGATGGTGGGCCATTAAATGAAGGAAAAGCTGTAGGAGAGCAAAAAGGGCAAGTGCCGGTAACGAAAGGAACTATTCGACCTTATGAAGAAGTAATAGGCGATTATAAAGATAGCTACATCGAAAGTTCAGAAAGAATGCAATTACCAAAGGATTTACAAGATATTGTACAATCTTATTTCTCATCGATAGAGTCGGAATAAGTGGGAGGACGATATGATGGCGTTTAATGAAGAACAATATAACGAAATGAGCAATCAACTGCATCAAGTAAAAAATGAAATTAGTAAATTTATCGTAGGACAAGAAGAAGTAATAGAATTTACCCTTTACTCCATTTTAGCAGATGGGCACGCTTTATTAGAAGGATTGCCTGGATTGGGGAAGACGATGTTAATACGGACAATTTCGGAAGTGCTCGATTTATCGTTTTCTCGTATTCAATTTACACCGGATTTAATGCCGACAGATATTACTGGAACGAATATTATTGAACGAACTGAAAATGGAAAGCAGCAGTTCGCCTTCCAGCCTGGACCTATATTTAGTCAAATGGTGTTAGCAGATGAGATTAACCGCGCAACACCGAAAACACAAAGTGCACTGTTAGAGGCAATGGGTGAAAAGACTGTAACAATACTTGGGGATACAAAGAAAATGGCAAAGCCTTTTTTTGTTCTCGCTACACAAAATCCAATAGAAATGGAAGGGACATATCCTTTACCAGAAGCTCAGATGGATCGTTTTTTATGCAAAATTTTAGTACCATATCCTTCTAAACAAGAACTGATGGAAATTATGAAACGTACTACTGGGGCATTGGAAGTAGATTTAGAGAAAGTAATGAATAGTGATAGCATCATTTTAGCTCAACAAATGGTAAAAGAAGTATTGGTAGCTGAAGAAATGATGGAGTATGCGGTGAATTTAGTAGTGGCTACCCATCCAGAAGGAGAAGATTCTCATCCAGAAGTTAAGCAATTTGTTATGTACGGCAGTGGTCCCCGAGGTTTACAAAGTATTATTAAACTAGCGAAGGCCCGTGCGGTATTGCATGGTCGTTTCCACGTTTCCATTGCTGATATAAAATCGGTGGCAAAGCCTGCATTGCGTCATCGAATGATGATGAATTATGAGGGCGAGGCATCTGGTAAGACAGCAGATGATATGATTGAAACTATTCTTACAACGATTCAACAAGGAGTAGGGTTATGAGCACTTCGCCATTAATTCTTCCTGATGAATGGATTGCAAAAGTAAGTCGTTTATCGATCGCTACCTCATCGAAATTACGGGGACAGCATAAAGGTTCTCATCGTTCAGGACGGTTTGGATCCTCCCTTGATTTTTCTGATTTCCGCGAATATACGTTAGGAGACGACGTTAGACAAGTTGATTGGAATGTATATGCACGAACAGAAAAGTACTATATTAAACGATTTTTAGATGAACAAGAAATGAGAGTTCACATATTATTAGATGCAACCCGTTCAATGGGAGAAGAAAAAAAATGGGTTTTTGCGCGGCAAATTGCAGCTGCCATTGGGTTGATGGTATTAAATCGGGATGATCGGTTGACCTTTTCCTATGTAGGTGAAACAAATGCTATTCCTTTTAGAAGAAAAGGGGCAAGTTATCGAAAACCGTTTCTACAAGTCCTTTCAAATTTAGAGATGGCTAGTGGAGTCGGTAGTTTTGCCAAGGAAGGAATTAAAGTTTTACCAAAGGATAGTACAGTGCTTTTTATTATTACGGATGGTTTAGAGGCGATTGCAGAGTGGGAACAATTTTTTAAACGTTTACCCCGTTTTGCAGGAGATGTACGCTGTATTCAAATTGTAACGAAGGATGAATTAAATCCGACCTATACAGGGGATGTCCGTCTTATCGATTCGGAAACCTCTCAACAAGTAAATGTGTCCGTATCAAATCGTGTAATAGCCAATTATGAAAAAGCGAGGACTACCCATGAAAGTGAATTTGAAACTTTAGTTCATCGTTTTGGGATTCGGAAAACCCAGCTTATCGTAGAGGATGGTTTACAAACTGCTATTTTTCATAAATTATTTAAGTTAAATTGGGTGCAGTGAGGTGAAGGGGTATGGGATTTAGTAATTTAATCTATTTATGGACCGCTATCCTTCCATTAATTGTCCTCATTTATTATTTCTTCCGTAAAAAATATAAAGATCAACCAGTATCTTCTACTATCTTTTGGGACGAAGTGATGCAGGAAACAAAGGCTTCTCCATATTTGAAGCATTTACAAAGGAATGCGCTCCTGTACTTACAGTTATTAGCCCTCCTTTTATTTGTTTTAGCTTTAATGAACCCATTTATCAAACAAACGGAACTTGCTGGGGAGCAATCGATTTGGATTGTTGACACTTCTGCCACTATGCTCTTGGAAGACGGCGGGTTAACAACCTTTGAACGTCATAAAGAAGAAATGAATACTTTAGTTAATGAACTAAGCGGGAAACCAGTAACTATTATTACAACAGGCGAAGAACCTAAAGTTATTGTACGACAAGAAACGGAGCCCTCTGTCATACATAAAGCGATTAACAATCTAGAAGTGACTTACGAAAAAGAACAACTAACGAAGGCGATTGATATGGCTCAAGCATTTATTGGAGATACTTCTACTTCGATGTATTTATTTACCGATTCTGTAGAACGTGGCGAGTTACCTATTGAAAGTGAAAACATTAAGTGGATTGTCCATGGGGCAAGTAAAGACCTGAAAAATGTGGCGATTACCCGTTTTGCAGCTACTACAACGGAAGATAATGCTTTAGCCCTCGTTCAATTAAAAAATGAGACAGATGAAGAACAAGTAACGGAGTTAAATTTAATGGATGAAACAGGTAATGTTCTCATTTCGGAACAAGTAACTTTAAAGGGTAAAGAGGAATTAACAAAAACCTTTGATACACTGCCATTAGTTTCAGCTTTAACAGTCAATATAGAAGTGGATGATCATTATAAAGAGGATAATACGATGATGACTTTGTTGGGAAGTGGTATGTCCCAAATTGTAATTGATCAACAAATGCACCAGCTAGTGCAAAAGGGGTTCCAAGCATTAAATAAGGACGTTAAAATTGCCCCATCAGATCAGCTTGAAGCAATGAAAGACGTAATTATCGTAACAAATCAAGCAGAACTTTTAGGGAAAACCGATACCTCAATCGTATTAATAGGTCGTAACGATGAAGTAGCTGAGGAAATCAATAGTCTTGTAGATGTATCTGATGATGCATTATTTGCTTTTAGTTCATTAGAAGATGTTTACGTCCATTCAATCTATCCTGCGTTTGACCAGTTTGAAACTATTGCAACTATTGGCGAAAAGCCATTTATTCAACGTTCAGCTAGAGGAGATATTGTTATTTTAGCTGATATTCAGTCTACTGACTGGCCATTACACCCTTCATTTCCACTTTTTTTATGGGGACTACAAAATGAATTAGTAGGAGGAACTGAAAATTTAGGTACTTTTTCGCCAAATGAAAGCCGATCAGTACCGTTAGCAACAGGGGAATGGTCTATCTATTCTGGAGAGGATGAATATGTTTCATCCATTGAGAGTGGTAGTGAGTTTCGTGCGCCAGTAAAACCAGGTCTATACTCCATTCGCTCGAACGAAGAAGAAAAACAATTCATTGTACAGCTCTCACCAGAGGAACGTACTGTTCAAGAAGGGACGAGCTTTGAATTAGGTGTCATACAAAATAGTGGAGAAGAGGAAGAAACGAAGCAATCATTTATCCAATGGCTATTAATCCCTATTTTATTCATACTAGTTATTGAGTGGGAGGTGCAAAGAAGACGTGGATTTGCGAATTGATTACCCACTTGCTCTATTGTTACTTATCCCGCTACTAGGATATTTTGTTTGGACATGGTGGCATCATCGAAAACAATTAAGAAAAAATCAGCAAATTGTATTTGGTATTCGATTACTTGCTGTTTTAACGTTAGTGTTTGCCCTGTCCGCACCTTATTTACTTTTACCAGTTAAAGAAGAGCAAGTAGTCTTTTTAATTGACCGATCTGCTTCGGTAGAAGGGACAACAGATCAAGCTGTTGCTTTTATTGAAGAAAGCTTACAGTCTAAAAAAAATTCCCATCTTGTAGGAATTTATTCCTTTGCTTCGGATCTTCAAACAGAGTCAATTCTTACTGATTCGTTGGAGCATGTTCCTGAACTGAGTGAAATGACAAAGGAAAGTGAAACAAATATTGCGCAGGCAATACAGCTCACAACAGGTATCGTTGATCTAGAAAAGGCGACAAGAATTGTTTTATTAACCGATGGATTAGAGACAAAAGGGGATGTAACGGAACAGCTAACAAAGTTAACGAATTCCAATGTCTCCATTGATATTGTGGAGTTAAGTAAAGAGGTGAATGCAGACGTATCGATTCGAAGCTTTACGACACCACAAGTGGCTTATGCAGGAGAACAACAACAGCTAGAAACAGAAATTGAAGCAACTTCTCAGGCAACAGGTGAATTGTATTTATATGAAAATGATCAACTCATACACCAAGAAGCAATACAATTAGAAGAGGGAACAAATACATTTACTTACCGCCATGTTGGAAAAGCGGAAGGACTCGTTAAATATGAAGCTCTTGTTCAAGTGGAGGAAGATGCAATTTTAGAAAACAATCAATTAACGAGTGTTACGATGGTACAAAGCACACCTCGTTTATTAATTGTCAGTGACCGAGAGGGTGGATCCCCTATTGCTTCAGCATTAGGTACTAATTCTGTTCAATATACAGTAATGCCTTCAAGTGAATTACCGAATTCTTTATCAAGTTATTTACACTATAATGCGATTATTTTTGATAATATCCCAGGTCATTTAGTTGGGGAAGAAAAGATGGGCATTATTGAGCAAGCTGTTAAAAACTTCGGAGTCGGTTTTATGATGGTCGGCGGGGAAAATAGCTTTGGACTTGGAGGATATTTTAAAACTCCGATTGAAGCTTTGCTGCCGGTCGAGATGGAAGTGAAGGGGAAACAACAATTACCTTCCCTTGGACTCGTTATAGTTCTCGATCGTTCTGGCAGTATGATGGGGCCCAAGATTGAATTAGCCAAAGAAGCTGCTGCTCGTTCGGTTGAACTGTTACGTGAAGAAGATACTTTAGGTTTTATTGCCTTCGATGATCGCCCGTGGGAGATAATTGAGACAGCCCCGTTAAAGGATAAGGAAAAAGCGGTCAATACAATTTTATCAATCGCTCCGGGTGGAGGTACTGAAATTTATTCTTCGTTGGAAATGGCGTATGAAAATTTAGCAGACTTATCATTACAGCGAAAACATATTATTTTATTAACCGATGGACAGTCGTATACCCAAAATAGCTATGAAGATTTAATCGAAGAAGGAAAAGGGAATAATATAACGTTATCAACGGTCGCTATTGGAGCAGATGCTGATGGAGTTCTACTTGAATCGCTAAGTGAATTAGGAAGTGGACGTTACTATAGTGTAATTGATGAAACAACGATTCCTTCTATTTTATCCCGTGAAACAGCGATGGTTTCGAGAACTTATATCGAAGATAATCCGTTCTATCCGGTTATTTATAATGCCGAAGGGTGGAATGATCTTTTTAAAAATGGTGTTCCACAAATGAATGCTTATATAGGGACGACAGCCAAACAAACAGCGACGGTTATTGCTGAAAGTGAGAAGGAGGACCCTGTATTAGCAGAATGGCAATATGGGTTAGGAAAAACGATTGCCTTTACATCCGATTCTTCGGGAGCGTGGACTGGAGATTGGGCTCGTTGGGAGGAATGGCCCAACTTCTGGCAAACTGCTGTTTCAAGATTGTTCCCAACTTATAACGATATTGCTTATGATATTCGCCGTGACTCGGAAGGTTCCTTTGTAATTACTGACCCAACAAATCAAGCTGCCTTTTTAGATGTGGCAGTAGTGGACGAATCCGGAGAGGAACTCGATGTTCAATCTGATCCTATTTCGGCAAGTAAAGTCCGAACGGTAGTTGAAGCTGACCCAGGTCTAGTATTTTTCAGAATTACGAGTGGAGATGGATCGATATACCAGGCAGGATTAACGATTCCATATAGCGCAGAATATGAGTTGCATCCTCCAAATGAAACGTTATTAACTCAAATAAGTGAAAGAACTGGCGGTAAATTTTTAGAAGAACCTTCAGAAGCATTCCGAGAGTTTACACAAAAAAGTGCAGAAAAACAAAATATTACAACTTGGCTTGTATTATTGAGTATGCTGTTATTCTTTATCGATATTACAATTCGCCGTTTCGGATGGTCTTTTTTACAAACTGTACGCTCAAAAAATTTAGTATCCGAAAAACAAGTTGTTGAAGAAGAAACAAATGTTGCACAACTATTAAAAGAGATGAAGAAAAAGTAGTAAGGTTAGTAGGAGCTGTTAATTAATTAGCGGCTCCTATTTATTTTGAAAATCTAATTCTTATAAATGATCTTCTTTTTTAGTGTCGGTAAGGAAATGCTAACAAGACCTATGCTAAAACATAACTATTAAACGAAAGAATTAAGAAGGGGAGGAAACTGTTGACATACCAAGCATTTTACCGTGTATATAGATCGCAATCTTTTTGTGAAATGTCCGGTCAATTACACGTCAAAAGAACCCTTCAAAAATTAAGCGCTCTTACATTTAGTAAGAGCGCTTAGATTATTAATTCTTTTAAAACCACGTGCTCTGCACGTGTGAAAATATACTTTTAGAGTGGTAATGGAGATGGAATTAAA
>NZ_JBIQFG010000047.1:0-22569 GCF_045369345.1 Ureibacillus sp. 179-F W5.1 NHS
AAGTGTCTTTGTTTTTCTTCTAAAACGAAAAAGGTAGAAGACTGAAAATTCAGTTAAAATTTATGCGACATTAGTGAATCAACTCATAAAAAATAGATTTAATTGTTTCTTCATCTGATTCGGTTACTTCCTTATTGGAAACGATATATTTCACTTGAATATCATCACTTGAAAATACTGCCAGCATCATGCTAAATTCATAGCCTTTTTCTTCTAATCGATTGCTTACTTGTTCTAACAAACCATCCTCTTCTTGAAGCAAACTTTGAATCTCTTCTGCTTCCTTTTGTTTCTTGTCGTTTTCAGCTAGTAATTTAGGGCTTGTCTCAGAAACTTCCGACGTTTCTCCTTTTGACAAAGAATTATTCGTAAAGAGAAAGGTAATAAACGATAACAAAACAAAGGTTCCAAGGAAAACGATTTTCCCCTTTTTCATCACCACACACTCCTTTTACTCAAGTATATGACGGTAAAAAAGAGTTAAATACTGTCATTTTTCGTTCTCACTTTTTTTCAAAATAGGTTAAGGATAATCGGTCATTTACTATAACTTCCTTCATCATTTCAAAGCCATTCTTTTTATAAAAGCGAATAGCTGGTGTATTTTTAGAACCTGTCGCGACTATCATCCTATTTCCTTTTAAATGACTTTCTAAATAATTAAAGAGGGTTTGGGCGATTCCCTTTCGGAAATGGTTAGGATGAACGATTAACCGATGAATATCCACTTCCCCCTCCTCAACCTTTAAGGAGATAGCGCCACATAGTTCCTCATTTAAATAATAACCATAGAAAGTTTCCCCACACTGTTGTAACGTTTCCACCGTATCTTTTAACGGTGGAATGTCGTCATAACCGATTATGTCAGCCTCAACTTGATAGGAAGGTAATTGAATATTTAAAACGTCTTCTGCTATTTTTCTAGAAGTAATATCGATTTTCTTAATCAAGGAGATCCCTCATTCAATGTTTTATTTAATCATGAATCGGTAAATAAATTTCTACTTCTTCCCCTTCATTTGTTGTTGGATGATAGGTTTCAATAATATCGGATGTTAAATCCCTTTGATAACCTTGTTCCTTTGTCCATTCCAGTAGATGTTGGTGAAGGATATCAAGCTTTTGAATGTCTCCCCTTGTCGATACATAGTCTTGTTCCCTTTCAATATATTCCATTCCAACGGGAACTTCCTTTATCAATTCATTCACAAGTAGCCCCACATAATAATATCCTTCCAGATGGTCCGCATCTCTCTTCGGTTCAAATATCCCTATTTCAATATCGGAAGCGTTCTTTATTTCATTTTTACGTGCTAATAATTGTTGGGCGAGTTTTGGAACCTCTTTTCCATAGTCACCGAAAGAGCCATAACCTTTTAAACCTACAGCTCTAAACACCTTCTTCCCCTTACTACAACCCACTCCAATCCCCCCTAAAATACTTTTTATACTAATTCTCTTCCACTTATCTAAACCCCTTCAACTTTTTCCCATGATATGTTGAAGGCGACTTTCCAAAGTAATGCTAAACCAACTATAGCTATCACTAAATAAAAATAGATGCCAAAATGAATCAATGTGCTTACATAATGCAATCCTGTAAACATCGCCACAACGAGCATTAATCCAAGTATAGTAGCTGTGTTGCTATTTTGATTGGACTGATCAAAGGATTCCGAAAAAGGAATCGTTTTTGGTAACACTTTGAAACAAAGGACGGCAAAAATACTAGCATTAATAAAGACCACAACAAGATCAGGTAGAATTCTTACCCCGAAAATGAAAATGAATATTACACTTAAAAATGCATAAACAGGTAAATATAATTTAACAAGGAATGCCTTTATCACCGCGCTAAACATCGGTTTTAATTGTTGAATAGGAGCCGCTTTATAAATCCATGCCCCCTTGTATTTCCCTGAGAACTTTAACAATAAGATAATCGTTGGGATAATAATTAAACTAAAGTAAATGGAAAAATAGGAATTACCTTTTGATAACTGCTCAAAATCATTATTTATCCCACTTATAAAGAAAAGAAATGGAATAACAATTGAAAAACCTAAAGACGGATAAACTTTCAATTTAAAATCCCGCTCATTTTTCATCATTAAACTAGCAAAGCGGAAAAAACTTCTCTCCTCTTTTGTTGGGCAAATGATTTTCATAATGAATTGACTAATAATACTTCGTTTTCTTACCTTTGCTTTCCCATGGTAAGTAAGCTTTTGCAGATTTTGTTCAAAAGCAGGATTCAGTTTTATATAAATCCAGATTGAAATAAGTGGCATCAGAACACTTAAAATCGCAAGTACAATAAATAGCCGTTGGATGTTGCCATTCATTACTAGTTCTGTATTTGCACCGTACCACATAGGAAAGATGAATATTTGCCACCATTTCGGTTCAAAGGAAACGGTGAAATTGAAAAAATCGAAGGAGCGAACTAATAATTGATAGCCAACCATAATACCAAGGGATAACCCTATTTGGACATAGTTAATAATATCTTTTAGTTTTTCACCATCAAAAAACCGTAAAATAAACATATAAATAAAGGCAGTCAAAATAACAATCAACAAATCAATAAATATGATATTGACCAATGAAAGGATAAAAAATATAATCCCGTGACGAATCAATCCAACCATTAAAGGAATACCTACAAGTGCCACTGTTAAGAAGGATAAATAAATAAAAACATGGATCATTTTCGCAGTACTAATTGTCCTTCGATCTACTGGTTTCGGGTACAAAATGTTACGATCACGGATATCTAGTAGTACGGAAGAAAAATCAGAGATTAATGATGTCATAATAAATATCGAAAAATCCCATAAAAGATACTCATTTGAAAAAGATAATGATCGCCTAAAAGGATAAATGGAATTAGAAATAAGCTAAATAATACGTAAATCCATAACGATTTAATATATTGATTGGTCGTTTCCTTTACTTGTTTCCCCGGATTTTGAGAGAAAATCGTCGGTACACGTCTACCGTCCATCGTTAATTTGACTTGTAAAATTTTTCTCATCACTTTGTAATCGACACCAAGATTACTAAATACCTTTTCAAAGCGATCTAAGATTTTCAGTGTACGATAGTCCTGCATCTTCACATCTCCCCTACAACTGAAACGAATCTAGAGCCTAATTCCTTATGTTCATTGAACCCTGTTAATTCATTAAAAATTTGCTCAAGGGAGCCTTCCGTATTTTGCTCCTTCAATTCGTCAAACGAACCGTCTGCGACAACTTTGCCGTCCATCAGGAGAATGATCCGACTACTTATTTTTTCGACCACGTCCATAATATGGGAAGAATAAAAAATTGTTTTTCCTTGTGCAGCAAGTTGGGTCATAATTTCTTTAAAAATCATTACACTATTTGCATCCAAGCCGTTGATCGGTTCATCAAAAAATATAAGTTCAGGATTATGTAATAAGCTGGAAATGATTAAAAGTTTTTGGCGCATTCCTTTTGAATAGGATGCGATACGAGAATGATAAACTTCCCCAATACCGAACAGCTCCATTAAACTTTTTGCTTTATAGTCGGCCAAATCAAAATCAAGACCATACAATTCCCCTATAAAGGTTAAATATTCATGCCCTGTTAAATTGTCGTATACTTCCGCAATTTCGGGCACGTATCCAATTTTCCTTTTATACGATATATCCCCGTTGGAAATATCTTGACCGAAGATTTTCACTTCACCAGTATAGTTAGTTTCGATCCCTAGCATAATTTTAATCGTCGTACTTTTCCCAGCTCCATTTGCACCAATATAACCGATAATTTCTCCCCTTTTCACTTGAAGAGAAACACCTTTTAAAACGGCTTTCGGACCATAATTTTTTTGCAAATCGTGAATTGATAATATAACGCCTTCCATAAGACTCACCTATCTTCCTAATTATTTCCTTTTATATTGTACCACTTTTGAATATGACCAGGAAAAATATGTTAATCGTTTAAGGTGTTACATTTCAAAAAACTTGTGCCTTTCCACTTTACAAACTCTAAGAGAAAAATTTTTATACCATTCTGCTTTTCCTCTTTCTTGTGCTACTTGATGGGCTGCATGTTCTTTCCAATTTTTGATGGACTGTAAAGAATCCCAATAGGAAATTGTAATTCCTAACCCTTCATCCCGCGCACTCTCGATACCTAAAAATCCTTGTTGTTGGGCAGCTAACTCCACCATCTTGTCAGCCATCTTTCCATAGCCTTTGTCACCATCTGTTCGCTGTGAGGCAAAAATCACTGCATAATACGGTGGCTCGGGTGTTTTGGCAATTCTACTCATCTTTTTCTCCCCCTTAACATTATGTTTCTGTCGTTCTTTACTTTATGTAATGTATTTGCTCCTCTATAACTTTCTACAAAAAAGGCATTAACCCCTTTGGATCAACGCTCTATTTCCTTTACTTTACTCTATCTATTAATTCTTCTATTGGAATACCATTTACAAGTTCGTATTCATAGCCGTTAACATTGATCATGTCATCTTCATTCACTAAAATATGAATAGATTTCATCGGATTTTCTTCACTTTTAAAGTTAATACCATAAGTTTGACTGTTAAGATCCAAATCTTTAAAAACCGTTCTCTTCACTTCCCACTCACTAAAAACATTTTGTATTTCTTGAAATTTTTCATCACCTTGATTGGCAATAATCTCGCTCACCGTGGACGTGTTATTCTCTTCCCAAATGACAATGCTATCCACCATATTCGTAAACTCATCTGGGTTTGAAATAAATGTATTAACAAAATGTTTCGTTCGATATTCTGAAAAACCTAAAATTAAAAGGACGCATAAACTAACTCCTATTAGCGTAAATATAACCTTTTTCATTTCCTCTCCCCCTTTGGTAAAATCGGAAAATCAATGTTAATTTATATACGAATAAATACACAAAATGTTTCGAATTATCTATTAATATTCAACTAAAAAAATCCCTACTTTATTGAAAAAGTAGAGATTCTTCTGTTAAAACGAAACTACTATATTTACCCCATATAAACACTATCACACGTTCCAGCTGCTGGTTCATAATAGCAATGATTTTTGAATTGGCCAGCAAAAGGTTGATCGTACCATGTTGGAGGACATGGCGCGTATGGATTAAAATACCAAAGGGCGTACTTTCCTGGATGATCTCTCCAATAATCCAAAACCTGTCTTGCTAATCTTTGTTCATTTGGTCTTGCTCTTTCATAAAACAAATTCCCTTTCTGAACCGCTTCAAAAGAATAGTTTCCTCCTTGTACATGGAAAATGACATCTTCAATGGATCGTAAATCTCGAAAGTCTAAGCAATTCGCAACAAGACGATTTACGATAACATTTCCAACATACAACATTCCTTGGTTTCCTTCACCCTCGGCTTCTGCCCTCATCATCCTTGCGACTAAATCGACATCCGCATCTCGATACTTTACTCTTGGCATTTTTTCACCCCAAATATATGGTATGAAGAAAATTGTCCAATCATGTCATAATTTATAAAGTTATCATGTTTTTCTGCTCATATAGGAGATCCATTCTTTAACAACTCAAATTTTAAAGTTTTTCGGTCACGATTCTATTTGTTCTAGAAGGATAAATAATCGAGGAGTAGAATTATACTTTTATAAATGAAAGGAGTGTAATTTAATGAATAGTATTTTTGAACGGATACATATGGAAGAAATATTAGAACGAATCGAAAAGTTAAGTGTAAATGCTCAACCTAAATGGGGGAAAATGGATGTAGCCCAAATGCTCGCCCATTGCTCTTCTTTTCAAGATATCCCAATGGGAAATTCCTTTCCCCCTAGAGGTTGGTTAGGAATTTTTGTCGGGAAATTTGCGAGACCCGTTTTTTATAATGACAAGCCATTGCCAAAAAATATGTCTACTATCCCAACTATTTTAATAACAGATAAAAGAGATTTTGAGTGGGAAAAAGAAAATTTAAAACAAAAGGTTATGTCATTCCAACAGGCAGGACCTGAAAATTGTTCTAGCCATCCCCATCCTTTTTTCGGAAAACTTACTCCCGAACAATGGGGCAAAGGAATTTATAAACACCTTGACCACCATTTAAAACAGTTTGACGTTTAATTGAACAGATTGCTAGATTTATTCTTCATTTTTTTCTGATTTGAAATGATGATATACTTCACCAATGAACCCTTCCAATTGATGAACGCCTAAATCGGTATTCGTCATAATCACTAGCCCAGAGCCTAAGTAAGGATAAGCAACCATCATACATTGAAAACCTACTCCCCAACCGAAGGAGGAAATCTCCACTTCCTTATTTGAACCTTCTAAAAACACACCTAAACCAGCCCACGCCTTTCCTTTTTGAGGCGTAATCATTTCTTTCGCCATGTTTGCAGAAATACCAATTGTACTTTCCCCTTTTAAAGCATTCATTAGTTCAACAACTAATTTAGCTAGATCTAATGAAGTTGTCCATAAACCAGAGGCTGCCGGATAAGGATAGATTGGATATTTTCCTTCCACCACTTCCCCGTTTTTATGGCCACATGAACAATTTCCTTCGTCGGTACGAAGAAATGTAGAGAAAGTACTATTTTCCATGTTTAATGGCTTCCATATGAACTCTTCCATTATTTGTTGAAAAGATTTTCCCGTTACATCTTCTATTAATTGTTGGACTACACAATAACCTGCATCAGAATAGTGGAATTCACTCTCTGGTTCATACGTCACTTCAATTGGTTTTGGACAATAAGAGGTTTTTCCTTCTAATAGTTCAACCATTGATGGGATTCCGACATTTGCATTTAGCTCAGGAAAACTATTTTCCGGGTCCATTATACCGGATTGATGGCTTAATAAGTTTCGTAAAGTTACCTTTTTACCCTTTGTAAATTCATTAGTAGGCACTTTCCACGACACAAGTTTTTCGTTGACATCCTCATCTAAATGGAGAACGCCTTCCTCTGTTAACTTCAACACTAGCATCGCAGTTAAAAACTTACTAATGGAACAAGCACTAAAAATAGAATCGCTGTTTACATAATGATCGGTTCCTGCTTCTAGTAAACCGTAGTTTTCAACTTTACGAATTTGACCATTATAAATTAGGGCATAACTGATACCTGATACATTATAGTGTTCCATCCGCTCTTTAACATTTAGTGGCATAATCCATTCCCCCTTTGCGATTTAACATCATTTTACCACAAAACAGAACGTATGTTCTATAAATTTACAAAAGTTATAAAGAAAACGCATTCATTTTAATAGTAGAAAGATTAGAAGAATGGAAGATTGACTCTCCCCTTAAGGGAGAGATTAAAATAACATCTTGTAGTGTAAAATCATTGAAGGAGAGGATACACGTGTTAAAACAAAATATGACTCTATCGATATTACTTCTTAATTTATTCATCGCCTTTTTAGGTATAGGACTCGTTATTCCTGTTACTCCTACTATTATGAATGAATTAAATTTATCCGGCTCAATTGTTGGTTACATGGTTTCAGCTTTTGCTGTAGCACAATTGGTCGTTTCACCTATTGCCGGCATTTGGGTCGACAAATTCGGTCGAAAAAGAATCGTTGTAATCGGTTTATTTATCTTTGGTATTTCAGAACTATTATTCGGAATCGGAAATAATTTAACGGTTCTTTTCATTTCCCGTATACTTGGTGGCGTCAGTGCTGCCTTTATAATGCCAGCTGTTACTGCTTTTATTGCTGATACAACTACAGTCGATACACGACCAAAAGCACTTGGTTATATGTCAGCGGCCATTTCCACTGGGTTTATCATCGGCCCTGGGATCGGCGGTTTTTTAGCAGAAATCGGAACTCGAATTCCCTTTTTCTTTGCGGCTGCATTAGGAATTATAGCAGCGATATTATCCATCATTACGTTGAAGGAACCAGAACGAAATAATGAGTATGCAGATGTTCCAAAAGAAAAGGTTGGATGGAAGCGAATCTTTTTACCAGCCTATTTAATTTCCTTTATCATTATCTTAATTTCGGCACTCGGCTTATCTTCTTTTGAATCTTTATTTGCCCTATTTGTCGATCATAAGTTTGGATTTACTCCAAAAGATATCGCGATTGCCATTACAGGCGGAGCTATTGTAGGTGCCATTGTTCAAATTGCCTTATTCGATCGATTGACAAAATGGCTTGGCGAAATTCGATTAATTCGTTATAGTTTAATATTTTCAGCAGCAATCGTTTTACTATTAACGTTCGTTCATAATTACTTTGTTATTTTATTGACGACAATCCTTGTTTTTATAGGTTTTGATTTAATGCGACCTGCCGTGACTACGTATCTTTCAAAAATTGCTGGTGATGAACAAGGGTTTGTCGGTGGTATGAACTCGATGTTTACGAGTATTGGAAATGTGATTGGACCTGTTATCGGTGGTATACTATTTGATGTGGATTTAAATTATCCATTCTACTTCGCAACGATCACGTTAGCTATTGGTATCGGATTAACGCTTACTTGGAAACAGTATTCCATACCTAGAACTGTCGCTTCGAAATAAAATGAAATTGGGGTGGATTTCATATGGAAGAAGATAAAGAAAAACTTTATTCCATAGGTGAAGTTTCAAAATTAATGAATATATCCATTAAAGCACTTCGCTATTATGATAAGATTGGGTTATTTAAACCTGCTTATGTGGATCCAAATTCCAATTATCGTTATTATAGTGACTTTCAATTATATCGTTTAGATTTAATCAAATCTTTAAGTTATATTGGAACACAATTAAATCAAATTAAAAAAGTTGAAGAATTAAATAATGATGATTATATTTCCTTCCTCATTCATCAAGAGCAAGTTGTAAAAGAAAAAATTGACTATCTGTATGAAATACAACAAATCATCTCCTCTGTCAGACGTGATATACAGAGGCAAGAAGCTCCCTTTGGTGAAGTCGTGTTATTAGAAAAGGAAGAAATAAAAATTATTCAAAAAAGAGTTCAAGGTTTAGGTCCACAAAATACGTTCAATTCATCGTTTAGCAGCTTTCGAAAATATGGACCTTCAACAGAAGGTTTTCGTAAGAAAGGTTATGGCTCCATTTTCCCTATTGGGGAATACAAAAGCATCGATGATATAAACTACCATTATTTGTTTACGCCTTTACTTTCAAATAAGAAAATGATGCCCCTTGAAAGGGATACAGAACTCGCTATTTTACCTAAGGGAAAATACTTAAGTATTATTTGCCATTCCACTACTTTTGATGATTATTTTCAATCGTTACAAAAGCTCATTCAATTTATTCATAAAAACGAAGTGAAAATCATGAGTGATATATACGAATTCTTTTCTATTAATTATCAAAGTGACGAGCACAAATATATTAATGAGTTCAGAGTGTTAATTGAAGAATAGACAAAACTACCATTATAACGATTATAATGGTAGTTTTATTTTTCCTTATTCTTATTCTGCTTCCCCTACAACAGTAAAACGTTCATTGATATGTTGTGGATTTTCAATTTCATCTACTACAGCAATCGCATAATCCGCATAGCTAATATAACTTTCACCCTTTGAATTTACTAAAAGTTGGTCTTTTCCACTTTGATAAGATCCTGTTCTTTTTCCTTCTGGATCAAAGACCGCTGATGGACTAATAAATGTCCAAGTAATTTGAGATGTTTCTTGTAACTCTTGTAAGTTACGACCTTGCCCTTTTGCAGTTGGGATAAAGATATCTGGAAAATCAGGTGTTTCCATTACCTTCATTGTTTTGTCTTCATCTACATAAAGACTACCCGCTCCCCCAACAATGATTGCTCTAGTGTCTGTTCCTTTTAATGCTTTGATTAAAGAATGTCCTGCATCAACATGAGCTTGTTCTTCACCTAAAGGAGCTCCAAAAGCATTCACCACGACATCAAACGGTTTCACATCATCAGAAGTAAGGTCAAATATTGATTTTTCAATCACTCCAACACCATTACCCTGAATTTTTCCCGCATCTCTTACAATCGCTGTCACTTCATGTCCACGACTAGTTGCTTCTTTCAAAATAAAATTTCCTGCTTTACCACTTGCTCCAATAATAGCAATTTTCATTTTTTCTTCCTCCTGTTATTTGAGTTGTAACTAATTCGATTACATGTAACTATAATAATTACAACAGCGCAATCTGTCAACATTTTAATATTCCCTCGAGAAATATACTTGTAATAAAGTTAATTACAGGTGTACTATAATGATACGTTTGTTAAAGGAAGGTGATAATATGTCGATTAGTAGTCGATTTTCTGTAGGCGTTCATATATTAGCTCTTATTGAAATAAATAAGGATGGCGTTAGTACTTCTGAATTTTTAGCAGGAAGCGTTAATACAAATCCAGCTGTCATCAGAAAGATCATGGGGATGCTAAAAAAAGCAGGATTAGTACAAGTACGTCCAGGTATTGCAGGAGCTGAGTTAGGAAAGGATTTATCAGAAATTACTTTGTTAGATGTGTATAGAGCGGTAGAGGTTGTACAGGAGAAGGAGTTATTTAGTGTCCACGATAATCCGAATCCCGATTGTCCAGTTGGTAGAAATATCCAAAATACCATTGCTCCACTATTTGAAATAGCACAAACTGCAATGGAAAAAGCCCTTGAGAGTGTAACAATTGAAGATGTCGTGAAGGATATTATGGCTAAAGAAAAAATAAATCAGTAAAAAACGGCATTCTTTCGGTGAATGCCGTTTATTTTCATCTATTTACTGTGGGAGAACCCCATACACTTTGGAAGTATGCCGACAGTACTCCTTCTCCTTGAAACCTATCGTCAAGAACAGCGTGAACCTGTTGAATTGCCTCTCTTAATTTGTCGTCCTCATTTGGAAAGGCTCCAAAGTAAGTATATCGATAAATCGGTTCATCTGGACAAAGTTCATATGCCCTCTTTAACATCCCCTTACCTTTTTGTTCACAATCATCATCACCAAAATAATCCGGGAAGAGAGACATCATATAACCAAAAGACCATAGAAAATCTTCATTCATAGAAAAATGAGTTAAACCATAACTCGTTACTTCCCGTAATACAGTCTCTACTCCATCAAAGTCTACTCCTTTAATGTCCAAAGGTCCCTCTTCGACAAGGACATACCAAGAAAGGAACCCTAACCGAATAACGGTTTTTAAATCATTCGGATTTTCATTCCAATGTTTGAGCAATAGTGCAAATGCTTCATTCCACTTCTCTTGACTTTCAAGGGTGTCTACTTCCGTCCATGGCCAATCAATCATAGCGATTTCACCGCCTTACATACAAATTAGGATATAACGTTATTTTAATTTTACTACAACGCTACCATTAATAAGTATAAAAAGTAGATATGGTAATCGTTATTTTATAACAGGAATTAGTTCACTTTTTCTTGAATACTTATAAGTAAAACGAATAAATGAGGGATTAGATGAGTTTTGTGGCGATATATACGATTGGTAGATTAAAACATTCACCCAAACACCCTACTACTAGTGAGTTTTTTGAAGCAGGTTATAAAGTAATGCGTCAAGCAGATGTTTCAGGAAATCTAGTAAAGGAGTTTTCCCCTTTAGGAGTACCCTTCCCTGAAGATTTAATTAAAGGAGACGGCACACCTATCCTCACATTAACCGTGTGGAAAAGTCTTGAATCTTTATATCGTTTCACTTACTCAGGTCAACATCAGAGAGCGTTACGAAATCGACACAAGTGGTTTGATCCTCACCAAGAAAAACTTCCATCGTACGTCGTATGGTGGACAGAGGAAGTAACGGATGTTTCCTGGGAGGAGGCGTACAAAAGATACACTTATTACCTTCAGCATGGATCTACTCCCTATGCGTTTGACTATAAACGAGCCTTTAATCAAGCAGGAGAAAAGTTTTTGTTTAAATAAGAAAATATTTTAATAGGAGTTTTTTATGGACAAAGATTTCGTAACAATCACCTTTAATCGAGACACCGCTTTTATCAGATTCAGTATTGTAGCAGACGAATGGCCAATTGATAAGTTTACAGAAGAAATCGGAATAAAACCGACAGAAGTATATAAAAAAGGCGATCCTTACATAAGAGGAAAACGAAAGAGTACAAGAGTTGAAACTGTTTGGAGTATCGAAACGGGCATCGTTTATAGACGTTACGATGATGACGAAGATAAAAATATATTTGAATCCTTAATAGCTCCATTTAAATCAAAAATAGCTTTAATCAATAAATATAGAAAAAAATATGAGTTAACGTGTATTTTCTTTGTTCACTATGTTTTTTATGATGCATCAACACCTGGAACGCGATTAGATCCAAGTGTTATTTCCTTTGCAAATAACATTGAAGCCATTATTGATGTTTACATTGATAATAAACTAACGTTAGAAGATGAAGGATGGTTTTGAATAATGTAATGGAAAACTGTAATACCATTCATTGTAATACCATTCATGCATTAAAAGTTTTCCCTTTATTAATAAAGCCATTTAAACAAAAAGACGAATAAATACATGAACACTCCAACAATGAGCATTCCAGCTAAAAGATAGCTTAAACTTGATAATAAAAACTTAAAGAAATCATAGATTGAACCAACTAAATCTTCAATAAATCTTAACAACATGATTTCCTCCAATCCCCTACCATCATAAATGAAAGTTTCTATAAATTTAGAAGAATTCCTTCTATCCTTTTAAAAAGGCGCTAAATCCTTAGGTTTAACGCCTTACCGTTATGTATAAAAACAGTCCACCAATAAGTAGTCATTCACCTTGCATGCCTATTCCTATATCTGTTGGATAACAATAGAAATTTTATGACTTATCACCTTTAATAATAAATAAACCATCAATGATTAATAAAATGACGGAAACACCTATTGAAATCGTAAGGTCGATATGTTCGTCCAATCTCATTAGTACTCCGATTATGTAAAAGGCAGCGACCCTAGTGATCGCTAAAGAGAAAGCAGTATAAAGGGTTTCACCCATGAAAAATTCAAATACCTTTTCAAAAATACTATCAAGCGTAAGCCAATAGACGAGAAATGAAATGCCTATGACGATTAATTGATTGGTCGCAATATTTAATGAAAATAACGTATCAATGACACTCGTCGATCCTATCAAAAGGAATAAAAAGAACGCTATCGCAATGGTAATAATAAATGCAAATAAAATGGAACTATAAATAACCATTGGTATACTATCTTTGCTTTCTTCCTTTTTGTTTTCTTTATTTAAAAATAAAAACAATATAATGAATGAAAGGATATATATAAATAATAGAAAAATAGTTATTTTCAAACTATCTCCCCCTTACTTTTAAATTTCTCTCTAAGTTGCAAATTATCCATTCTATTACAATTGTATAATTTCAACATATCTTTTTGCCATTTTTAGACACTAATTTTCTTTTTATTTTTATGAACGTGATGCAAATTAGCAAATTAAAAAGCTATCTGTAGAATAAAAAAAGCATTCACCCTTCTTGGAAAATGCCCCCAATTCACACTATATTTATCACAGTTTGTGACAACCGCTCTAAATGATTTGTTTTTAATGTCTCTCACGTTTGCTTACAGTGGTAATTAGACTGAATGAAAGATTTCCGATACTTCAATTTCTTTCACTAACACTTCCCGCCACTTTTATTGCTTCCCAAACCTTGCAATTTTTTTAGATAGAGAATACCACCAAATAAAATAACAAACCCAACGATTTTAAAAAACACAGTTTTGAACGTTTCGTTATCAATTGTTATGCTCATAAAAAAACTACCTGAAAATATTATTAAAATCCCAATTATTGAATGAAATATTTTCAATCCGAAACACCTCCAAAAAAAACTACCAACTGCCCCCCACTTACTATATCCCCCTGTTATTCATCAATTATTTCGTAAAACTCGCTAAATATAACTGTTTTTTAATTCAGTAATTCAACCTAAATTTTAATACATTATTCAAGTGAACTTTAGTATCTATATATAATCTGAACCTATAATGAAAAAGAGCACTTTCTCATTTTGGAAAAGCACCCTTAAAGCGATGCAAACTACTCTTTCAATTTAGTTTTTATTTATTCTTTGTAAAAATCAATAACCGATATCGCCAACGATACAACTTTATCGATAATATCTGTAGGTGAAACGACCTTTATTTTGTTTGCGAATCCTAATATAAACTCGACTGCTTCCTGCTGATCATTAAAACTTAAAGTTGCAGGTATCCATTTATTTTTATTTGGATTTTCTGATTTTATTACTTTAACAAACTTACCTGTAAATTGAATTCTTTTCATAATTTCTGGATGGATTTCTACTTGTACATCATACTTTGGTAACTTTTTTATAAACTCTACTTTCGATTGTTCCCAGTATGCCACCAAATTGAAATTAGGTGGTCTTTTAAAATTTTCATTTTCGATTTTTGCATGGTATATGCGTGATACCCGATAATTACGCAGCTCTCCATCCCTTAATGCTACAAGGTACCATTTATTCCCTTTCGCTACTAATCCTAATGGTTCAATTAATCTCTCTTTCTGCTCCCCATCAGCCTGTTCATAATAAATTTTCAGCTTTTTGTTATCCCAAACTGCTTGCTGAACAGTTTTAAGAGCATACGCTTTCTCTTTCGATTGTTTCCAAGTACCCGTATCTATATGAATTCTTTCCCATATTGCTTGTGCTTCTTCACGAAAAATTGCTGGGATAGATGCAAGTAACTTTTGCCTCGTATCTAATGTTTGATTATTT
The DNA here is from genome assembly GCF_045369345.1 of Ureibacillus sp. 179-F W5.1 NHS. NCBI lineage: Bacteria > Bacillati > Bacillota > Bacilli > Caryophanales > Caryophanaceae > Ureibacillus > Ureibacillus sp. 179-F W5.1 NHS. The sequence continues at coordinate 14,766 of NZ_JBIQFG010000047.1, forward strand.
AAGCCTAAATCTTCGAGTAACTCTCCAGAGGGGATTAGAAATAAGGATTTCATGTCATCTATCGTTAACCCACTTAATTTACTACGAAAATTATCTAATAGAAGCCACCCTCCCCCTTTACCTCTTTCAGAAATAATGGGGAACCCTGCATTAGTTAATGCATCCATATCTCTGAGAATCGTTCGAACGGATACTTCTAATTCATTCGATAATTCTTTTGCAGTCATTTTACCTCTATTTTGTAAAAGGATCATGATATTCACTAACCTATCTGCTCTCATCTTCCCCATCCTTTGAGTAAGAAATTTTGTGAATTAATTTGATTAATATGACATAAGGTGTCATGTTTTTATTATATAGTCATACTAAAGGCAATGAAAGGAGTGTTTAAATGAACCAGAGACGGAATACAGTGTTGTACATTGCATCGAGCTTGGATGGTTATATTGCAACAAAAGAAGATTCGCTTGAGTGGTTATTCAAGGTGGAGGGTGAAGGAGATAACGGCTATACAGAGTTTTATGAAACAGTTGATACCATTTTAATGGGAAAACGAACTTACGATTGGATAATACAAGAGATGGAAGAGTTTCCTTACAAAAATAAGGAATGTTATGTATTTTCAAGATCTTCTTATGAGGATACCGAAAATGTGAAGTTCATTCATGAGGACATAAAAAGTTTTGTGAACAAACTAAAAAACAAAGATGGGAATAACATTTGGGTTGTTGGTGGAGGAGAACTGCTACATTCTTTTATTCAAGAGAATTTAGTCGATGAATTCATTATAACTTTAGCACCAACTATAATTGGTAACGGAATCCCATTATTTAAAGAAGGAAATTACCAATTAGATCTTTCTCTGAAAGGAATAAAGAGATTTAATCAATTTGTTGAATTATCTTATGTTAAAAAGAATCCTCTGCTAGATAAAACAATATTAAAATAACAGCTCCCTTAATTAGAGCTGTTTTTTTACATCAAATTTTAAAATCACTCCTTAAATTCAATTACCTTAACCCCATCTATATTTACATCAAATGTTAAGATAACAAATCCCTCTGGAGGGTTAAATGGGCCTGTATAAGTATCATATTTAACTTTTACGTTAAAATCATATTGAGAATATCCAGCTGTTTTTCGTGTTACCTCCAAAATTTCTGCATCCCAAAGTGCATAACTACGTTCAGGATATTTTTTTCTAATTGCTTCTTCTGCATAGGGATCTAATAATGCTAAAAAGGCATCATAAAAATCGGTATGATTTCCTGCAATTTCTGAAATACTCGTTTCTGAAAAAGCTTGATTTTGTTCGGTCAAGCCGAACGTTACTATGAGAGTTAAAATAACAATTAATTTATATTTCACTTTTGAGTTCCACCTAACTTTTATTGGTTAGTCTGTTTATATCCTCAAAAAAATATGTGCTTATTTAACTTATCTAATCAAAGTTTGGTGTGAACCTTCAAAACACTATATTTTTAAAGAAATTGCGCCTTCTTAAAGCTGTGCTGACGATACTGCAGAGAAAAATGTCGGTTGCATACGTACGCTTCGAATGAAGTAAACTATTTTATATAAGCACAAATGATTTTGTGCATTATTAGTTTGACTTTTTAATAGGAAGTAGGATAATTACAGAATATAAGGTAAAAATTATAAAGATAAGAAGGAGCGATACGATGTTCGATCAAGTTGCGTATTTTATTTTGGAAGCGATGGTAGTTCTAACGATTCTAGTTGTTGTGATTGGAATCCCTCTTGGAGATACACTGTTTAGAAAAAATTAAGACTGTATCTAAATAGATGGAGTTTTAAGATTTTATCTCCTGCTACGTTTCTATAAATTTTTAGAAACAGATTAAAGCGTTCCTACTAGTGCTTTAATATAAAATCTCATAATTGAGTACAAATAAAAATCCCTGCTTTCAATATAAAGTAGGGATTTTTGGCGTTTTAATAGATTTAAGGATTAGTGAAAAATAGTGAATCATATTGAAGAAAAGCATCCATAATTGAATAAGCTTATTTTAGAAATTTGTTCATAAGTTGTTCAGTTGTAACTACCGTAGCAAATTCATCATGCAATGTAGCTAGAGATATATTATGTATCGTTTCTGCATCATAATATCTATCATTTTGGTCCTTCAAACCAAAGGCTGCTGTCGCATCTGAAATTAGGTATGTATTGAAACTTAAATTACCACTCATTCTTGTAGTTGTTGATACACAATGAGGTGTAGTCAAACCTGTGATGACAACTGTTGATATTTCATTTTCTTTTAAATACTCTTCTAAATTAGTACCAATAAAGCTACTATTTACTTTCTTTCTGATAATTACTTCACCATCAATAGGTTGCACTATTTCTTTAATCGCAAAGCCCTCATTCAACGGGTGAAATACTGAATTAGGATTATCGGAAGTGTGTTGTATATGTATTACTAACCACCTCTTTTCCCTGTATAACTGTAGTATCTTGCTCATATTTTCTTCTGCATCTAAGTTATTTCGTTCTCCCCATTTTTTATCCTCCAGAATTTCATTTTCAAATGCTTACTTTACTAAACCTTCTTACCCTTTAATGAAAAAAGCACTTTCCTTATTCAAGGAAAGTACCTATTGTTTAAGAAAAAAATGTAAAAAGTGTTTAAGGTAATTCTGAATTACTAAGATCAAAACGTGCGATTTCTTCACCTTCAACTGAAACAATTAAAGTTGCATCCATCGCATGTTCCTTCAACTTCTCTAATTGCTCAGTTGGTGGCGAAAGTCTTATTTCAGGATTTTCTTCTAACGCGCCTAAAATAAAATCAAAGGTATATTCTCCTTCTTTATTTGGTTCAATAATTGGCACACCCGTTTTCCCTGTACCTAACTTTGCTATCTGTTCTCCTTCTTCATCAAAACTAAAAATATTTACACCCATTATTTCTTCAGATACTTCTTTTAACTTTTCATTTGGTTCAATATAAACTTTTATCCCGTCTTCATATTCATATGTCTGTTCATTTAACTTTTTGGTTCCCCCAAGAGTCTTTTCCCCAGTATTCTTTAAAACAAAATCATAGCTAAGTGTAATAGGTATTATTATTTCACCCTCCTTTTCTCCTGAAGTAATACCAATGCCGCCCAATCTTCCTTCATCATTTTTGAGGTCTACAGTTGAGCTGACTAAATCTACAGAAGATTTACTTGAACACCCTGATAGGAGTATTAAAACTGTAAAACTACTTATAACAAACTTTAACATCCCTTTACCTTTCATTATAATTACAACTCCGTTCTTTATTTTCTATACGACTAGAAAAAATCAAACTTCCAGGTAACACTTTCTTCAACATATTTATTTGAATCGATTAAAACATATCTTCACAACCACACCCAACACATATTCCCAATTTATTCATTGAATGCTTTTCAAGAAAATGGTCCTATTATCGAAAAAGGCACAATTCATCTTCAAGAATTGCCCCGATTGTTGAAGATCGTTTTTTCAACTAAATCACCTGTTAATGAAGTAAAGGAACAATAAAAAATGAAGGTTTACAGTACAGCCTTTATAATTGTCTCTACACAGATTTTATTCACGGACATTGATTTAACAACATTCGTACCTTTTGGGTATATTACCTAACTTTCATTTACGTTTTTAGATTTGAAATTAATATCCTATTCATAAAAAGTATCACTTGTTATTCTTCAGGTTCACTAAAAGGATATACATACATATCAATATCAATGAATGCCTTGATAGCAGAAGCAAAACTACTGAATTCAGGGGAGATGACTAAACCAGGTGTATAGCCATTTATCATTGTTATTACTATTCCAATTTGTACATTTAAATTCAATTCATCCTTTATTCGGTTAATTGTATTTGTTTTGGACTGGAAAACATTTAAAATGGGGAGTAAAACATCATCTGTATCAAGTGTTTCTACTGTTTCAGATTCGTATTTCCACGATGTAAAGAAACGCGTAACTTTATCGTTTATCCTATCACATATTCGCAAAATTGTTGTTGGCTGTACACCTAACATCTCTGTTACTACTTCTACTGGAAAATCGTCAATGTCATCTTTACCAGTAAAACGAATGTATGCATATAAACTTGTTTTTTCCATTCAACCCTCCAAATTAACATAAATTGTCCTTAAATCCTGCCTTCATAATAATTATGTTTTTTGCTTTAAGTCTTCTATATCTTCTATTTGCTCCTCCGAAAAAAATCAAGTAAGTAACAATGTAAAACAGCAAAGAGTTTTTCTAGTCATTAGAGTAATTATGAAAAAATTGTAAAAAATGTTTACAAACAACTTAAATATGGATATAATTTCAAAATAAATAAAAAATTCTTAAGGAGGTCGAATGAAATGATCGTTATCGTTAAATTGATGTCACTGGTAGTTACAACTTCAGCAAAAATGAAAATCACACATTCGGCCAGATCGGAATGGATCGCTTAAGTTTTTTGTAATTAAGTCTACCCATACCGCAGGGAGAAGTGTGCCCCTGCGGTATTTTTGTGCCTTTTTCACCGTAGGGAGAGTCTCTCTACGGTTTTTTCTTTTTTCAGGGTAATTTAAGGAGGTGATAATAAATGACATTAAACATTTTTTCTCTCACGATAACTATTACTAAACGTGAGATTTCTCTTGAGAAAGCACTTCATAATGAAAGTGCGAAAAAAATCTTTGAAGAGAACCGAAGAAAAATAGAAAGTTATATTCGTAAATATTAATTTTGTTAATTAAGAAACAGGAAGGTGGGAATTGAAATGATTTATATGAACAAAAAACGTCATGCAGTTTTATGGTTGGAGAAAGACACAACCTAGCCAACAGATGAAGTAATATAAATGACAATATAGCTATTTATTTTTAAAATCTCAGAAAAGCTAACCCGTTCTAACCTAGGACGGGTTGCTTCAGAATGTATTTTGCAATTTTTTAAGCGATTTTTTACGTACAACTTGATGTAGTTTAGGAAGTTTAGGAGAATGCGGAATTACAATGTTAGGGAAACTCTCCGTGTATACAGATAAAATTTACGTCATTAATATTTGCTCTGTGTGATGTCTACGGCTATGTAAGAATTGCTATAAAGAAGCATATGAAATCTCTTTACATTCCATAGTTTCTTAAATTCATTAATCGGAACTTTTCGATTATAGTTCTTGTGTTCATCATCACAATTCACCAGATTACTTAATGATTCTGAAAGGTAAAAATACTCCTTGTCATAACCTACAACAGGTACAAAATGCAAACTATTACGGTCTTTCTGTACTTTAATAAAAACAATTACGGGAACTCCTTTACTAACTTCATACTTTAATGTATTTATATTTCCTTTATAATAGTTTGTTTTAAAGCCCTTTTTTCTTAACACCGTACGAATTCCCTTTGGATATACTGTACCCGCCCTAGTTTTACTAGGAAAATACGTATATAACGCTTCACCGCTAGCCTCCATACCAAAATACCTCAGCAGATAAGCTGTTGAAAATGCTGCACATTCGGTATTTTTTTGAAAATCTATTCGATTGTTTTGTTGGATAAGATAATTAGCAGGATAATCTCTTTTTCGTAAAACAGGCATGGGTAATGTCATTAAATAGGCATTAATGATAGTTGATATAATAATCCATAAAATAATTGATTTAACTATAAACATACTACTTCCCCCGTTGCTTTGCATCCATATCGAAACAATTTTTTTAGTTCTTCTTTCACTAATCTGCACCGTTAATTTAAAAATATTTCTTTACAACCTTTGTTCAACTTTAACATAATTATCCAATTTCATATTGGTTTTTATTTCAAATAAATGGCCCTTAAAATAAAGGCGCAATCCTTATTTAAGAATTGCGCCTGAGAGAGAAGAACATTATTGAACTAATATTTTCACCGTACAAATTATATAGATGACATGACTATATTCTTTACAGTCACCCGTTTGCAAATTGTGATAAATCGTCTAACGAGGAAATGTTCTTTCGTTTATCTTCACTTAAATTAGGTGCTTACTCACCTACCATACCGTCCTTATCATTATCCTGCATATATGGGTATAGCCAATGATCACTCGTTATTGGCATACTAAAACCTGCTGCTTTTGCTTCTTTAATCGTCACCTGTCCATTACCGTTTGTATCAATACTCGATATATCACCGTTTTTGTTTGAACTAGTTGAATCAGAAGGCTTGCTACCTGTTAGACCGAGTGACGCGTTTACTTCGTCAGGGTTTACATTGTCAAATGTATCAACGATCTCGTTACCCATTAAGGTATAAGTGAACTGATAATTTGAAGGAATTTGTGTTTCCGTATTCGGGTATGTGATAATTGCTTCAAAATTCGTAGCTCCGCCTGCGCTCCGGATTGCGTCTTCCAAATAAGCTTGATCACCATGTCGGTTGAGCGTACTATCTTGTGGAGTAATATTATATGCATTCGATACCCCTCCGAGAGAATCCGCAATGATATGTCCTTCATCTAAAACGTCACTTTCTACGCCAGGAACCTTTGCTTCATCAGCGTAATATCTACCAGATGATAATACAGGTTCGTTACGGTCATCTTGTAAAATAATTTCGTCAGCAATAACACGTACTAATTGCCCATATTCATTCGTAAATGCCCAATATTCACGGTCCCCATAACCAATGTCAACGACGACATTAGGTTCACGATATCCAGACAAATCACCACCATCAACTTCAATCAGTTTGTATCCTGAAAATTGGGCTGGTGTTTCCTCTACTACTGGCTCATCATCAACAGTAGTGACAACTTCTTCTTTTTCGCTATTATTATTTGTTTCAACTGCTTGTGAATCTGTTTCTACATCTGTAACGGATTTATCATCTACGTTGGTACAACCAACCATATAAATGGTCGTTAAGAGTAAGATTAAATAGTTCATTTTCTTTTTCATTTTAGGACTCTCCTATAATAGTTTCATACTGTTCATTCTAAAAGTCTTGGAATTTTACATAGATTAACATTGTTATCCTATTTAATAATAGTATATTCCAATATTAACTTTATTACAGTAGATTATTTAATGTGTGCACTATTAAATTTTAATTAAGCTCGTTCTGTTTCAAATTGATACTAAGAACGGTATTTCATTAAATAGCCCTTTAAAGAAAAAAAGACGCGATTCTTTTTAAAGAATTGCGCCAGATAGTGGAGAATTGTTATTCAACTAAAGCGATCGCTAATTCGTTAACCGCTATTCACAAACTTGTAAACTTCTTTAATAGAATTACTAGATAGTATGTAAATAGTGTGCGTGTCTTTTCTATTCATTATCGTTCCAGATTCTTCTGTAATCCAAAGAAAATAAGATTCTTTGCCACTGTTAAATTGATACTGTGGTTCTGTTGCCATATTGACAATACCAGACTCTTTTGTTGAATTGCTTACTGCCTTTTCAAATATAGCTATTTCTTCCGATTCTTTTAATTCTAAATGAATCGTTTTAGTGTTAACGTACGCTTCCTCTTCTACATTCTTTTCAGTTACGGATTCACTTGTTTTAGTTTCTGGCTCTTGAGAACAGCCGAATAATGCAAAACTAATAATCGCAAAGAATATAAATAGCTTTTTCAAAATACCCCCTCCTTTAATAATTTGGACATTAATTTTTGAATAAAGTTTCAAGTCTTCCACGCTTTTCAATAAAAGGTGTTATTCCGCAATTGTCCCTTTTCATGAATAAATATCCGCCTGTAAAACAGGCGGTTTTAGTAACGCCCTATAAGGGCTCCTTACTAACTGCCCCTAAAGGGGC
>NZ_JBIQFG010000048.1:0-22181 GCF_045369345.1 Ureibacillus sp. 179-F W5.1 NHS
ATAACATTCGAATTCACGGAACACTAGGCTATTTAACGCCTGTGGAATTCAAGAATAGGTCCTTATAAAGGTTGTCCAGTTTTGTGTTGACATTCCAATACTTATGTTTTTTACATATGGATGGTGGCTTTTAATGCCATTTTTTGTTTTTCCCAGTCTATTTCTTCATCTTGGAATTCCTTCATTTCTGATCTTTATAATTATTTTTTTAAGTGTAGGTATTTTATTTTCAATCTTTTTTATTCCCTTGCATTGGTCCTTTGCAAAGGAATATGCATCAAAAAGAGATAAAAGGAAAATATCAGTATTTTTCCTTATTCAAGGGATAACTGTTTTAAGCGGAAGTATTTTAATTGTGATTGTTTTTTTTCTTTTCTATTATTTTTATAAATAAATGAGATATTTTCGAGACAATGAAATTATAAGAACAACTTTATGAGGATAATAGCGGAGGGAATAATTTTTTTAAATTGTTGTATAACTTTCTAAAATACTTTTTATATTTTTTTATAGGCTGTAATTTAGTTGTAAAAGGTGACTGGTTTATTTTGACTGCTTTTTCATGCTCTTTAGGTGTATCTTTAGGTATTGCCTTAGTTCAATATTATTCAAATAGAAAAGTGAGTCAGAGGTAACCTAATGATCAAAATTGTTTTGTTGATTTAATCATTTGTTCCCTGTTAATGCTATAGAGTTGTTCATAAATCGCTATAAAAACGTTGGTATAACAGGAGTTACGCGCACTTTAGGTGTTGCATTACTTGAACCAAAAATAGAAATGTGACATAATATAAGTTAATTGGATAGTTAAATGTTTTCTAGGGTTCCGCATGATTTCATGGTCTGGTCCGAGAGAAAACTCACAGCACTTTTGCTGTGTCACGGAAGGATAAAAGCCTGGGAGATATTTTAAATATCTCTTAGGCTTTTTTGTTTGGAGGGAGAAAAATGAAATCTTGGTTAAAAGTTTTTCTAGCTGCATTACTAGAAGTATTTTGGGTTATTGGTTTAGCCCATGCAGATGAATTGTGGGAATGGATTGGAACAATCGTTGCCATTCTTATATGTAATTATTTATTAATTAAAGCAACACAGGAACTACCAGCAGGAACGGTGTATGCTGTTTTTGTAGGGCTAGGTACAGCTGGGGCAGTTCTTTCCGAAATCATATTTTTTGATGAACCGTTTCATATTATTAAAATTTTATTAATCGGTTTGTTATTAGTAGGTGTCATTGGATTGAAGTTAGTGACAGACGAAGGTCAGAAGGAGGATGAAGAATAATGGCGTGGTTATCGTTAATTGTTGCTGGGGTTTTTGAAACTTTTGGTGTCGCGATGTTAAATCAATATAGCGTAAGTAGAAGTTGGAAGCCACTCGTTTTTCTATTCCTTGGCTTTTTTATCAGCTTAACGTTGCTTAACTATTCAATGAATACAATACCAATGGGCACGGCCTATGCCATTTGGACGGGTATCGGTGTTGTAGGGGGAACCATAGTCGGAATGCTTTTTTATGGTGAATCTAAGGATTGGAAACGTATTTTATTTATTTTTATTATTTTATGTGCCAGCATTGGATTGAAGTTAGTTTCATAAAAAAGGAAAGCTCTGAGGTTTATAAATACCCCAGAGCTTTTGTTTTGAATCAAACTAAAGAGTAATTACCATATCCCATAAAAAAACACATCCACTAATGTGAAGGTGATATGGGAAAGTCAGAAGGTCATCCTTTACTAATGGTTAACCCTTTTCTGTTAGAAATACTTAAACTCATCGTATCACTATTTACCCAAATTATTTCATTCTCTAAACTTTCAATAAAGACACCTGAGAATGTATTTCCATTTCTGTCAATGACGGTAATACGATCTCCCAGTCGGAGATAAGAATAAGGGTTTTGCACTAACAGTTCTCTTAGTTGTAGAATGTTTTCTAATAACTGATTGTATTGTTCTTGATTTTGTAATTGGTGCTCGATATGCATTTGATTTTGAGAAGTTAACTCATTTTGTAAATTCGATCCCATGTTTTGGATATTTCTTAGTATTGTTTGTAATGTATTGGATAAATGATTAAATTGTTCGTTCATATTCGTTTGTAATTGATTTTGGCCGTTTAACAATCTTTCTTGAGTTTGTTTCAATTGACTTGATAAAGGTCTCATTTCCTGAAGCATTTGTTGATTATTCATTAAAAGATGGCGTTGTTGAAGAAGCATTTGTCTTAGTTCATTGTTTAATCTGTTTACTGTAAGTTCTTGATTATCGGAAAGGGTATCAACTACCCCATTTAAATTCTGGATTTCATTAATCACTGTTTTCTTAAAGGATTGATAACTATTCGAGAGTTCTGCCAACGTATTATTTAAAGTACCTTGTTGTATTTTAGTTTGAATGGAGCTTTGGCAAATGTGTTTATTCATACATTGAAGCTGTTCCAAAATCATTTCATGCTGTTGTTGTGCCGCCAACATAAACTCACTTAATGTATTCGATACAAACGTATGTTGGTTATTGGATTCAACGTTAGAATCGTCTTTTAACCTATATAAATTGTTCACGATGGGTGAATAATAAATGGGGGTTTCCATGTGAATTCTCCTGTCTTTGTGGACATAGTTATTAATACTATATGGAATGACTAGGTGGATGTGACAGGACAGAAGCCTATATGTATCGTTTATTAACAATAAAAAAGCCAGACTAAGACATCTTAGTCTGGCTTACTTATTAATTAAGTTAATTTTTCGATTGTTGCACCTTCTAAGTTTGTAATAAGAACTGTTGGAGCACCAGTTGTTGGTCCAATAGCAATCCAAGTAAGTGTTTCACCTGTCATGCTAACGAAAACACCTAGAAGTGCAGCAGCAGTAGGTGTAGTAACTGAAATTCTATCACCGAATTCTAAATTTAAATTTGGAATCATCACTTTCACCTCCTTATTTCTCTCTAGTTACATTAAATGCACGGGGAAAAAAATTGAAAAGGCAAATGTAATAGGTTTGAAAAAATATTATTTTCTTAAATTGTTATTTAAGGAGTTTCTGAAAAACATGATAGATTCCCATTTTTTAAGCCATTGGATTTGCCTAAAAGGGGAATGAAAGTTTGTTAGCCTAGTCTTCGTGCTAGAGATGGGAACTGGAAACCAGAATAAAATTGTAGGTAAGAACTGGAATTGATAGGCAAAAACATATATTTGGATGGTGAAGGGGGATTTTAGTAATTTATTATAATAGGGGATTGGATGAAAACTTTTTGGTTATTTTGATTAGTGAACAACTTGCAAGCATAAGGAGCGGTAAAAAGGATTGAGCAAACATCATTATTTTTTTGCAGTTAAATTACCAATAGAAGTAAAAGCTTTTTTAAAGGAATGGGTTGAAGCAAAAAAACAGGATTTTCCCTTTGCGAAATGGGTACACCATGAGGATTATCACATTACATTAGCATTTTTAGGTTTTGCGGCAGAAGAGATGAAATATGAAGCCATTCAAACAATGCCTGAAGTGTTAAAGGATGAGCATCCATTTCCCTTAACCCTTCATCAAATAGGAATTTTCGGCCCACATAAAAAACCTCGTATTTTTTGGGCAGGTGTGGAACATTCGAATGAGCTTATTCATTTGCAAAAGAAAGTATATAATCATCTTTTGAAAGTAGGGTTTGAGTTGGATAAAAAGCCCTTTCGCCCTCATATTACGTTAGCAAGGAAATGGAATAGTCCAGAAGAATTTGATCAGAATTTATTAACTGCCATTGAGAATAATCTTTCTTTTACAGTAAACGAAATAATTCTATATGAAACCCACTTAGATCAAACACCAAAATATCATGAATTTGCCCGATTTCTTCTAGAGTAAAAGGAAGGCGAGATGTGATATGATTTTATCATACCTCGCTTTTTTGTATTTCTACATACTAAAAATATTATCAATTTAAATGGGCTCATAAAATGACTTTTAATTGACTTCATACCTATAGGGGTATATATTTGGTTATAATATTAACTGTAATGTAAAAGGTATCATTTATTAAATAAGTATCTTGTAGGTAAAAAGGTAGGAGTGAAAGCTGTAAATGATAGAATGGATTTTAATCATAATTGTAGTAGCACTGTTAGTGTACAGGTTAACACCAACAAAAGGAATTAACACTATTACAACTCAAGAGTTAAAAGCGGTTCTTCATGATCCAGATAAAGTGTTTATCGACGTTCGATCACCGCTGGAATACAAAGCTCAAAATATTAAACAATTTCAAAATATCCCACTAAAATCAAGTTTTAAAAATTTACCGAGAGATAAAGAAATTGTCGTCATTTGCCAAACTGGAATTCGAAGTAATCAAGCTTGTAAGAAGTTAAAAAGACTAGGTTATGAACGGATTACAAATGTTCGTGGCGGTATGGGGCAATGGAATATGGAAAATAGGGGGTAATGACATGAAAGCAGTGACTGCAAAGGAAGTGCAGGAACGATTAGAAAAGGGAGAAAACCTCCATTTAATCGATGTAAGGGAAGTAGATGAGGTGGAAGCAGGCCATATACCAGGTATTCTTCATATCCCATTAGGTCTTCTAGAATTTCGCATGAATGAACTTTCCAAAGAAACGCCTTATATTATGGTTTGTCGCTCGGGTGGTCGAAGTGGAAGAGCTACTGAATTTTTACAAAGCCAAGGTTTTGACGTAACGAATATGAGCGGCGGTATGCTTGCTTGGGAAGGCGAAGTAGAATAAAGTTGTTTTTTTATAATAGGATTGTAACCGGTATAGCGGTTTCAATCCTATTTTTTTATTTTTTATAGTAAAACTATCATACAAAAAGAATAATATAGAACTTTTTTTAATATATTAACTATAAAGGAGTGATAGTATGAGAATTCCCGCATTACCTCAACAAAAGGAAATCAGAAACAGAGGAAGTAAATGGTTTTTTAAAAGAATACGTAACTTTTTTTCCAAAAGAATTATTAAAAAGAGACCTTTCGTTCGTGTCCCGCCTAGAAAATAAAAGCTGTTTCTAATCCTTAAAGGAATAGAACAGCTTTTTCTAATCATCTTTTATAATGTTTCGCTTACAATTCCTCTAGTATCATCGAGCAAAAACATCTCTTCCCTAGGACCAACTAAATATAATTCGTGCATTGCGCGAGTCAAAGCGACATATAACAGTTTTCGGTCAATTGTTGTTGGAAAGTACGGTGTCTCAAAAGCTGCAATGATTACCGCATCAAATTCTAAACCTTTTGCTAAATGGCTCGGTACTACGAGCAGTTTGGACCCGCCAAACACGGATTCTTCACTTAACATTTCAACAGGAACATCAGCTTTTTCTAGTTGCTTTGTATAATAGATCGCCTCTTGATACGTTTTACAAATAAGCGCAATGGATTGGTGACCATGTTGCTTGATTCTTTCGTACAATTCGTTTATTTTACTTGGATCTAACTCCTCCATTTGTACAAAGGTAGGATCATTTCCATGGCGGACAACAGGTTCTACTAAAGGTAAATCTTCGTCCATTTTAGCTAAGATGCGATTAGCCACTTCCATAATTTCGATGGTCGTACGGTAACTTTTTTGTAGGGTAAAATAGTTAGCGCGGGGGAATAATTCTAAAACGGAATTCCATTCTGTTAACGAACGATAACTATGAATTCCTTGTGCTAAATCTCCAACCATCGTAAACATGTCTGTTTCAAGACCACTTTTTAAAGCTTCCAGTTGGAATAGACTGTAGTCTTGTACTTCATCGATAAAGACAACACGCATTTTCCAGTTATCTGCAATTCCTTTAATTTTCGCATGTAAATAGTACAGGGCAGCTAAATCCTCCAATACCCATTTTTCTTTCGTATGAGCATGGAAAAACTTTTCCTGCTCTTCAAAGGTCCATTCTGGAGCAAGTTCTCTTATTAGTAATCGATCGGTTAAAAATTTACGGTACATTTGTTTAATTTTTACTTTTTCAAATCGTTTCATATAAGTGCTTGCAGCAGTTTTCGATAATGCTTTAATTTTTGGAATCCGTGCATCCCGTTCATCGATAAACTTCGTTACAGTTTTTCTTCGTTTCTCAGGATCACGAAGCCCGCTTAATGCTTTACCAATCATCTCTTCATAGCGGGTATTTAATGTTGAGAGAACCGCTTTAGACTTCCTTTTTACCTCTGTTTGTACGACCTTTTTTATACGTTCAATCCGTTTTTCAATAGGCATATAGGAGAATTCTTCTAAAAACAGCTTTTTTAAATGGCTACCCCGCATAATACGATATTTTTCAATAAACACATCTTCATCAAATAATTTTGCCAACGATCGTTCGTGAAGTTTTATATAACGATCGAGTATATCACGGTAAAATAGCGATCCTTTCATTTGGGCAATGTTGAAAGAGGGGAGAGCATCGATTCCTTCTTCTACAATTGTCTCCAACTGTTCGTTCGGATTTTGTAACTTCAACTTAATACCTGTTGCATTTTGAACATATTCTGCATATGTTGTTTGGCAAATGCGTTCGACCCCGAGTTCGGGTAAAACATCACCAATGTATTCAATAAACAATTTATTTGGAGCTAATATCATCAGTTGCTCAGGATTGAAATGTTCCCCCATTGTATATAAAAAATAGGAGATTCGGTGAAGGGCAATCGTCGTTTTTCCACTACCAGCAGCCCCTTGTACTAGGATTGGTTGTTTTAAATGGGCGCGGATAATTTCATTTTGTTCCTTTTGAATCGTGGCTACAATTTCCGTTAGTCTCACATCGGCTTTTCCGGAAAGGGCGTCCTGTAGCAATTCATCATTTGTTGTTAAATCTACATCTTGAAAGCTTAACAATTCTCCATTTTCAATTTTATATTGGCGTTTTGAAAATAAATGTCCCGTATAAATTTCATCGCGTACAGGATACGTAATATCTCCTAATCTTCCGTCGTAGTAGACATTGGCAACGGGGGAACGCCAATCGACGATAATAGGCTCGAAGGTTTCATTATGGAATAGAGAGGTTTTGCCGATATATAAAAGCTCTTCTGCTTCACCTGTTCGTTGGAAATGAATTCTGGCGAAATAAGGCTTTTTCTTTACCGCTTCGAGACTTTCCTTCTGGTTTAAAGCCATTTCAAAAAAGCGAGAGTTCGTTAAAAGGTTAATGTAACTATCACTGGAATCGATATATTCCAAGTTTGCCATCGATTCTTTTATTTTATCTTGAACGGCTTGTAGGTCACGCTGGGATGCTTCTAAAATTTCATCCATATACTGTTTCGTATACTGTAAACGTTCTAACTCTTTTGGAAAATCGGGATGCATCGACGACGAGTTATTTGGTTCGGCCATTTCAATCTCCTCCAATCGTACAGTTGGGCGGTTACGTACATGTTTTAAAGTTAGATAATAATCTTACTAAATTTTCCTTATGAAGGGAAGTCTTGTCCTTCTATTTTTCATGAGGAGTGAGAAAGAGGAAAAAGCTGTTTCCCCATTGGAAAACAGCTTTTATTGAATACTTAAGATTAATGATAAATATAAAGAGAAAACAAGTAAAACGCCCATTATAAAGGACATGATAGCGGGCATCTTTTTGAAAAAGGATACGATCATTAACCCTAAGAAAAGTATAGCGACAGCAAGTAACAACATGCTTGTCGTATTGATAACAAGGTCGGCAGTCATATTTGGCTGAAACTGTCCTTGATAAAATAACGAAAATAGCTTTGAAACACTTTCGTTAGAAACGTTCGTATTTCTTGGTGGTGATTGTTGGCCTAATAAAGCTGTTGCTGAAAAGATGATTAATAAAAATACACTTTCCGTTTTCACCCAAGGAAGGGGATTGAAATGGGTATCTTTTTTCACTTTCCCTCGGATGAAAATACTATTAATGAGGGCAAAAACAATCAATGGAATGATGAAAAGATGTTTCATCAATAATGACTGTCCGTAAGGAATTAACCATGAATTTGTATAGTCCTCAACGACAATATTCATAAGGAGAAGACCAGAAACAAATGTCATACCAAAACAAACGATAGCAACTGGGGTAAACCATTTTAAAAAGTTTAACCAATTGTTATGATTTGTTGCAAACCAACTAACAACAATTAACGTTCCAACCCATACTGTAACAGCAGTAAAGTGGATTGTATCACCAATAAATCCCCATAAAGGCTCGTAAGAACTAGGGTGACTTGACCAACCTAGCGCTAATATTAAAAGGAAAGATAGAAATATCCCAACATACCCATAAAAAGCCTTTATCCTATAATCAAATACAGTGATGTATAGAAGGAGAATAACCGAAACAATAAATGTAAAAAACCAAGCTTTTCCAACTTCAAAGGTGAGCAGTACGGATTGTAACGTATCCGAAAGCCCTTGATTTGGAATTAAGTACAAAAGAATTTGGAGTACAGGGAAGAATGAAAAAATTATAATCCCAATGATGGATAACACTAAAACAAACTTAGGTACTCGCAAAGAAGGAAGATAGTTATTTGGAATTAACGAAAGAATCAAGCTACCTACAAGCAGGGAAAAGCATAAATATAGTAATGCTTGGCTAATCATTCCTAAAACAATCATTCATTATTTCTTCCTTTTCATCATCATGAAGATACTCCCTACAACAATAAGGATAAGAATTACAATAATTGTAGGTACGACATAAGAAGATGCATTTTGTTCCGGTTCTTCCTCTGTAACCGCAGTTTCATTAGTAGATGGAGATGGAGTTTCTACCTCTTTTACTTCTGTTTTTTCAGTATCTGTTTGTTCAACTGTTGTATTTTCTGAAGCCGGCATCTTTACTGAAAAGGGAACTTCCCCATTAATAAGATGGCCGTCTGCACCGATAATATTCCAATTAACGGAGTAATCTCCATTTTCTAATGGAGTGGAAAGAGTGCCACTTAAAATATTGTCTTCTACTGCAATATCATCTACCGGAATCGATTCCCCGGTAGAACTTTCTAATGTAAAGGTACTACTTTGCTCGATTTTCCCTTCAAAGGTTAACGTAATTTCCTTTAACTCAGTATCGATTACTTCACCATTTTGTGGAGAAGAACTTTCTAACCCAGTATGAGCAAAGGCGTTACCGACAAATGTAAATAAAAAAATACTTGTAATAAGTGATAACTTTTTCAACATAAAAGGACCCCCAAACTATTGAAATCTGCTAAATTGTAGCATAGAAAAAAGGGATTGTTGATTATAATGGTCTATGAATTGTATACATTTGAACATTTTTTATACTTTTTGTGAATAGAAAGTCATAATTCACTTTTAGGAAAGGTTTAATGGGAACAAGCTAGAATACTTCATACTAACCGATGAATATAGGAGTGGATGATGATGATTCGCCAAATAAAAGATGAGTTGAATGGGTTGCAGTCGTCCATATACTTTGATGAAAGGCAGTTTTTACGGGAACAGACAAATGCTCCGGATAAATGTTGGGCATTTATTTATAAAGTAGAGCCCTTACTAGAGAAAGAGTGGTCTAAAGAAGACTTTTACTTTCTTTACAGTACTTTAGGATATGTATATCGGGTATTGAATAAGTCAAGGGAGGCTATTGCTTTTTTTGAAAAAGCGCTAAGGTTACAATTGAATCACAATCAGGAAATTGTTACCCTCATTCGTTTAAGCGAAGCATTTAAATACGCAAATGAACATCAAAAATCCCTACAGTTACTTAGGGAAGCGATGAACCAATCAACCGTAAATAGCATCCCTTATTATGAGGATTTTATATTACAACATAGAGGGAAATGTTTAATGGAACTCGGGGAGTTGAATGGGGCTCTAGAGGATTTCTCCCAATCCCTTGCCATTCGAAAAAGAAAGGGGAACAAGGAATTAATTCGTTCTACACAAAAGGCTTTTGATTTATGTATGAAATGTTTAAAAGAAAGGCAAGGGACGAAGTAAGATTTCTATTAAATACCTTTATTAGGTGCAAAATTGTTATGACTTATAAATAGGAGGAAGTACATCATATATGAAAATCTTCGCCCATAGAGGTTATTCTGCAAAATATCCAGAAAATACGTTGGCAGCCTTTGAAGCAGCTGCTCAATTACCGATTCATGGTGTTGAGTTAGATGTTCATTTAACTAAAGATCGAAAACTAGTCGTCATCCATGATGAATCGATTAAACGAACGTCAAATGGGAAGGGCTATGTTAAGGATTTAACCCTTGAACAACTTCGGGAATATGATTTTGGATCATGGTTTAGTGAAGAATTTGCTGGGGAAAAAATTCCTACTCTTCATGAAGTATTAAATGTTTTTAAAGAAACACACCATCGAATCAACATAGAGCTAAAAACAGATGTTTTTATTTATCCGATGTTGGAAGAGCTAGTTTTGAAGGAAGTTGCATCGTTTCAATATGAAGATCGGGTCATACTTTCATCCTTTGATCATGAAGCCGTGGGAAAAATTGCGCGGCTAGCGCCAGATATTGAAAATGCTCCTATTTTTTCTACAATGGTCCTTAATGTAGCGGATTATCAAAAAACGATTCCTGCTAAAGCGCTACATGTCTCGTTGACATCAGCAGTACGAAGTCCAGTTTTAAATGCTATACAGAGGGGTTCGGTTGTCCGAGTTTGGACTGTTAATAAAGTAGAGAAGTTGGATGTTTTAAAGGAAATTGGTGTTGATGGAATTTTCACAGATGAACCAGAGAAGATGATGGAGTATATGTCGAGCTGGGATGAATAAGAAGTATAGAAAGGTGCATGTTCATATACGTGCACCTTTCAAGTTTTTTATAATGAAATATTTAATCTTAATTATAAAAGCTTATTTTTTTCGTAAATATATCTATCGAAAAAGTATTTTTAGATTATAATTACGATTGAACTCAGTCGACAGTACACAAGGAATGGAAGTTTGTCTGGAATGTGAATTCTATTGTGAGATACTAAAAAAAAATGAAAAAATCAGTTCAAAAAAATGGAAATGTATGACACACTAATCATATCAATATTATTGGTGGACTGTGGACATATTAATAGGATTTTAAGTAAATTTTTGAACTTTCGATTGAATTACGGAATTTTTTAAGCTAATATTATGAAAATGTGAGTAATTAAATATTCTGTGTGTCATGAGGGTGTGGATTTGATGGATTATTTTAAGGATGCATTCGATAATGCATTATCAAAAAGCGTAGCTGAGAAGATTATGGAACAAATATTAAATGGTGAGTTAAAACCTGGAGATAGAATTGTTGAAAGTGTTTATGCTGAATTGTTCAATACAAGCCGATCACCGATAAGAGAAGCAATTTATTTATTAGCAACGGAAGGTTTAATAGAGAGAGTTCCGAGAAAGGGAGCCTTTATAAAAGGGTATACTATTAATGAAGTACAAGATCTTTTAGATATACGGAATCATTTAGAAATTCTAGCAGCACAAAGGATTAAAGAACCGAACAAAAAGAAAGATTTGCTAGAGGATATGAAACGAATATTAGAAAAAATGGATCAATGTAATAATCAAAAAGATTATACCCATTTAAACTATGATTTTCATTTTACGCTAATAAAATTCAGTGAAAGCACAGTAATTGAAAGTGTTTATAAGAAAATTGTCCTGCCATTAGTTCGAGTCCAATCTTTACATTTCAAATCGGGAGAAACAATAAATAAATCGAGGGATGATCATCATAAAATTTATGATTTTTTAAAGAATAACGAAGTGGAAGAACTTGTTTCTTTATTACGTAAACATACGGAAGATGTGATTTTAAATCTACGTCGTCAAGTATTTTAATAAACAAACCAAAAAGTCGATTTGTCCCACATATGTTGGGTCCAATCGACTTTAAATTTAGTTCGACTTAAAGGTTTTTAAAAAATAGCATTTGTAATTAGGAATAATACTGTTGGGGCTAATAAACATCCTAAACCGGTATAGAAGGTTGCAGTAACAGCCCCATAAGGTACTAATTTTGGATCTGTTGCCGCTAGACCTCCTGCAACACCAGAGGTAGTTCCCATTAAACCACCATAAACCATTGCAGACATCGGATTATTTAAACCGATATATTTTGCTACAAATGGCGTTCCAACCATAACTAATACGGATTTGATTAGCCCAGCTGCAATGCTAATGGCGATCACTTCAGAACTAGCACCTAGAGTAGCACCGGTTACAGGTCCTACAATATATGTAACCGTACCAGCACCAATAGTTGTCATACTTACTGCATCTTTGTATCCAAATAGGTAAGCAAAGATTACCCCAACAACAAAGGAAAGGATTACTCCGAAGAAAAGGGAAATAACCCCTCTAAAACCTGCCTTTTTAATTTCATCAAAATTTGCTCCGAATGAAGTGGCTACGATGGCAAAGTCTCGTAACATACTCCCTCCTAAGAAACCTATGCCAGCTAGAAAACTAATGTCTGCAAGTCCTTTAGATCCTTCCGTAACGACCCCACCAATATAGGCTAAAAGTAGGCCAAGAACAATCGCAATGGCTGAACCGTGAATTTTTCCCTTTGTTAGTTTATTGGAAATAAAATAGGCAAGCCACATTGTTAATCCAATTACGAGGAATGCCGTAACAAATCCGTTATCGGTAAAGACGCCTTTTATCATATCAAGCATCTGCTTCACCCCTTATAGCTGGATTACGAAAAGCGGGTTCTTCTTTTTGCTTTCCACTTAGGATAGGAACAAATGCCCAACTAACGACTACTACTGTAATTCCGGCTATAATAGCTAAAGGTCCGCCTGTTAAAGCACCTAACACATTTTGGCTTGCTGCCATTGCAACAACAACTGGGATATACATTTGATTCCAAAAACTTAAGCCATCTAGTGAAGGTTTACTAATTTTCCCTGATTTAACAAGCTTATCAACAATAATGATTAATAGCAGCATGGCAATTCCTACGCCGCCAACATTTGAATCGACTCCCATTAAATCTCCTATTAACTCCCCTACAATAGTGCCAACTAAAAAACATCCAGCTAAAATAGCTACACCGTAAATCACCATATTTCTGACACCCCTTTATTAAAACTATTAAGTTCGTGAATATTCAGTCGACTGTATTCTGTGACCATCATAATTTATTAAAAAATATAAATCAACTAAAATTTTTCCTTAAGCAGAAAAAAACTGAAATTACGATTGAAATTTAAAATCTATTGTTTTATTATTTATGTATACAGTCGACCGTTTATAAAAATTTCTATTAATTTTTGAGACGTGGAGACAAAGATAGAGGCTTTAATGAAGCTCGATGAAAAATAGAAGAGTCTTTTAACAGAAAACGTAAAATTCCATTTTCGTTGGAGAGGAGGGATTAAGTGAAAAGTGCGTTTCTCTTTCCAGGTCAAGGATCACAATATGTGGGCATGTTAAATGATTTACCTAATGATCCAGTTGTAAAACATATTTTAGAAGAAAGCAGTGATTTATTACATTTACCAATTGAATCACTGCATAACAATAAAGCGCTTTCAACAACGAAAGCGGTGCAACAATGTTTATTAATTGCATCTGTCAGTACGTATAAAGTGTTTGAAAAAAATGGCTTAATTCCATCTTTTGTTGCCGGGCATTCTGTTGGTGCTTTTGGTGCAGCAGTTGCAGCAGGGGTGCTTACCTTTGAGGAAGCACTTAAATTAGTTACGTTGCGTGGCGAGTTGATGGAGCGAACATGTGATCATGGATATGGAATGGCCGTCGTACTAGGTTTAGATGAATATCGACTGTCGGAAATCGTTCAACAATTCTTTAACGAGGAAGAACCCGTTTATGTATCAAATCGAAATTCACCAACCCAATTGACTTTATCTGGCTCCATAAAGGGGTTAGAAAAGGTTATAGATTATGTGAAAACCCATGGAGCGACTTCTGCCCGCTTACTAAATGTCTCAACTCCTTCCCACTGTCCATTATTTAAAAATGTAAGTGAGGAACTATTGGGTGAGTTAAATAAGCTCGATTTGAAAAGGCCGAAAATCCCAATATCGAGTAACGTGAATTCTAGATTATTAAGGCAAGCGGATGCAGTAAAAGAAGATTTAGCTAAAAGTATTTGTTATCCGGTTAGGTGGCATGATGCAGTTAATTTGCTTTATGAAACGGGTACTCGATTATTTATTGAAATGCCACCTGGTGATGTATTAACTAAGTTAGCAAACCAAGCATTTTCGGAAGTTCGAACGATGGCTATTTCGAAAAGTAATATCGATGATTGTTTCTATGTTATGTCAAATTAAAAAATAGAGGTGTGAAAAATGGTTTTGACAAATATACCGAAAGTAACAAGATCATGGACAACAAGGTTGGAAGCAAAAAAAGAAAGAATGGAAAGTGTAAAAAGTTTAGTCGATGGTGTCATTATTCCTACTGATCGTATTGTCGAAGCAATGGAATTATTAATTCGACCAGGGGATCGTGTTGTACTTGAAGGGAATAATCAAAAACAAGCGTCTTTTTTATCCCAATCTCTTGTGCAAGTGGATCCAAAAAAAGTTCATGATTTGCATATGATTATGTCCAGCATTTCAAGACCTGAACATTTAGATATTTTTGAAGAAGGAATTGCTAGAAAAATAGATTTCTCCTACGCTGGGCCTCAAAGTTTACGAATCGCCCAAATGATTGAAGATGGAAAAATCGAATTGGGGGATTTGCATACTTACATTGAATTATATGGTCGATTATTTATTGATTTAATTCCTTCCGTTGCATTAGTGGCAGCAGATAAAGCCGATCGATACGGCAATCTTTATACTGGCCCTAATACAGAAGAAACACCAACATTAGTGGAAGCAGCTGCCTTTAGAGATGGTATTGTCATAGCTCAAGTGAATGAAATCGTAGACGAATTACCGCGGGTAGACATACCAAGTTCGTGGGTTGATTTTATCGTAGTTGCGGATGAACCGTATGAGCTAGAACCTCTCTTTACAAGGGATCCCCGCCATATAACAGATATTCAAATTTTACAAGCAATGATGGTGATTCGTGGAATTTATGAAAAACACGGTGTGAAATCATTAAACCACGGAATTGGTTTTAATACGGCAGCTATCGAGTTACTACTACCTACTTATGCCGCATCACTAGGGCTTAAAGGGAAGATCTGTACAAACTGGGTGTTAAATCCGCACCCTACGTTAATACCAGCTATTGAGTCAGGTTGGGTTGAAAGTGTTCATTGCTTCGGTGGTGAACTAGGAATGGAAAAGTATGTGGAAGCAAGAAGAGATATTTTCTTCACAGGAAAAGATGGTAGCCTTCGTTCAAATCGTACGTTAGCCCAGTTAGCTGGTCAATATGCCGTTGATTTATTCATCGGTTCTACTTTACAAATGGATGGTTTAGGGAATTCATCTACTGTCACAAAAGGTCGTGTTGCAGGATATGGTGGAGCGCCAAATATGGGCCATGATCCGGGAGGTCGACGCCATTCAACGGAAGCTTGGTATAACATGATGACTTCCGATGATCCGTTAGCACGAGGTAAAAAATTGGTCGTTCAAGTTGCAGAGACATTCCAAGAAGCAAATAAGCCCGTTTTCGTTGAATCCCTTGATGCTATTAGTGTGAAAGATCAGGCGAAATTAGCTTTAGCACCAGTGATGATTTATGGGGAGGACGTAACCCATGTTGTAACGGAAGAAGGAATTGCTTATCTTTATAAATCCGACAGCATATCTGAAAGAAGAGAAATGATTGCTTCTGTCGCAGGGGTTACACCAATCGGTATGGAGAGCAATCCGAAAACAGCCGAACGTTTACGTCAACAAGGGTTAATTGCTATGCCGGAAGATTTAGGTATTCGTCGTTCCGATGCGAAAAGGTCCTTACTTGCTGCTAAAAATATTGACGAACTTGTTCAATGGTCCGGTGGTTTATATACACCTCCAGCGAAATTTAGAAGTTGGTAATAAAAAGAGGAGGCGAGGAGTATGCAAGATCCTCATCGTTTATCAACAACGTTAGCCCGTTTAGCGGTTGAATCATTAATTGAAGAAGTATCGCTTACTCCAAAGCCCGGTCTTGTGGATAGGATTGATCAAGGTTCCCATAATGATTTAACCTTTTCATTGATGGTGGAGTCGGCCAAAAGTTTATACACGACATTTTACAATATGGCAATGGTTGCCTATAACGAAGGAACATCTCAATTTTTGCGAGAAAAAATCGGTGAGATTGGTCGTGAAGGTGAAAGGCAAATGTTTCAAGTGACAAAGGGGGTCAATACCCATAAAGGAGCCATTTGGTCCCTTGGATTACTTACTGCAGCAGCAGCTATTCATAAAGGGCAGTCCGATGAAATTACGTTATGCCATACCGCAGGGGAAATTGCCCGATATGAAGATCGTTTTATACCTCACCAAATAACAAATGGTATAAAGGCTGTTCAAAAATATGGTGTACACGGAGCAAAGGCAGAGGCACAGCAAGCTTTTCCTCATATTCGGAAATTTAGCTTACCTGTATTTAAAGCAACCGTAAACGAATTGGATGAAAAAACAGCAAAACTCAATGCATTTTTAGCGTTAATGGCCAACTTAGACGATACGTGTTTATTGCACCGGGGTGGTCTTGAAGGTTTACAATACGCAAAGCAATATGCCCAACATGTTTTAAATGCAGGTAATCTTCATGAACTTCAAATAATGAACGAACAATTTAAAGAGCGTAACTTATCACCAGGGGGCAGCGCCGATTTATTAGCTGCAACGATTTATTTATATAAAATTAGTCAGTTTACTTTTTCTACTGAGGAAGTTTACGCAACGATAAATTAAAGGGGAGTGATTTTAGTGGAAAAATTAGTATATTCCTTTCCAGCTTCAAAAACGATCGAAAGACCGGCACACGTTGGCGTCGTAGGATCTGGAGATTTAGAAGTATTAGTCCAACCTAGTAATCAGAATGAAACAGTTGTAGAAATTCGTACAGGTATTACGGGATTCCAAGATACGTGGAAAAAGGTTATTGAACGATTTGTTAGTCAGCATAACATTGCTGCTTTCATTACGATTAATGATTTTGGCGCAACACCAGGCGTTGTTTCGATTCGATTAGCTCAAGCGGTGGAGGTGAGTTTAAATGACACAAATGATAACTGAGAGTTTAGTAGAGAGTTTAGCGCGGGAAAGAGCATTTCAACTATTAGATAAAGGAACGGCCTATGAAATTTTAGGACCTTTCGATCGAATGGAATCACCCCATCTTGTGGCTCAAAATATCGTTCCCCAATATGATGATGGCATGATTATTGTTAAAGGAACATTAAATGGAAAGCCAACTGTAATTATTTCAATAGAAGGAAATTTCCAAGGTGGCGGAATTGGCGAAGTATCTGGTGCGAAATTAGCAGGTACTTTAGAAAAGGTATTGAAAGAGTGTAAAAACGATCAAACGGTTTATCCGGTCATCATTTATGATACAGGTGGAGTACGCCTTCAAGAAGCAAATTATGGTTTATTGTCCATTGCAGAAATTAGTGCGGCAATTGTTGAACTGCGAGAGTATGTTCCGGTAGTAGGTATCATTCCTGGGAAAATTGGATCCTTCGGTGGTATGTCATTAACTGCTGGTTTATGTAGTGCCTTAATTATGACTCGGGAAGGTCGTTTAGGAATGAACGGACCTGAAGTAGTAGAACAAGAAGCAGGTATCCGTGAACTGGATTCGAAAAATAAACAATTGATTTGGAAAATGATTGGTGGGGCAATGCGTAACGAGGTTGGTCTTGCGGATATCGTTGTAGAAGATGATGTAGTGAATTTTAAAAATGCCATTCAAAGTGTTTGGAATGGAGAGATTGAATTAAAACAGCGAACAAAACAGGTCGACCATTTCTTAACTTTATTTAAATCTTTAAATGTCGAAGAAAAAATTTCTCCAGAGCAAGCAAAGGAACTTTTAAAAAACATAGCTCCTAAAAATTCAAATACGGTACCTGCCCCAAAGGAAACCGTTAATAGTAGAGGAAGAAAATGGTTCGAAATATTAACTGGGGGGCAGAAATCGATTAGTGAAATCCCTTCTGTATTAGTAGCAGATACGGAGATTAAAGGAGTGAAGGCACGAGTAATTGCAGTTGTTCCAAACCCTGAGAATCCATTTTATCGGGCACGAAATGGCGAAGTAGGCTTATTAGAAGGATGGGCGATTGCTAAATATGTTCGAGAAGCGATGGTAGAAGATGCCCACTTAGAAGATAAACGTCTAATTGTTCCTGTTGTTGATGTGCCAAGTCAAGCGTTTGGCTATCATGAGGAGTTATTTGGAATTTATTTATCTTGTTCATCCGCAGTAGATGCCTATGCTTCAGCTAGGTTAATTGGCCATCCAATCGTTGCAGCCATCGTTGGGAAAGCCATTTCTGGAGCATTTTTATCCCACGGTATGCAGGCGAATCGATTAATTGCTTTACATGATGAAGGGGTAAATGTCCATGTAATGTCTAAAAAATCCGCTGCTATTATTACACAACGAACAATTGAAGAATTAGATTTAGCAGCAAAAGACGTTCCTTCTATGGCTTATGACATTGAGTCATTTAAAAAATTAGGTGCCCTTTATAACTTAATAGAAGGTATTAATGCAGATAACCCTTCATCGGAACATGCTGAGTTATTCATTGATTCGATTCTTGCAGCCTATGATGATATTCAAAAAGATGCCGTAAGAGATTTATCAAATCGTTTAAAAACAGAGATTGCTGTAGCTTCCGGTCGAGTGGCTTCTATAAAGGTAAGGGAAATGATTGAGCAACAATGGAAGTAAAGGTGCATGATATTGTTAAGTTCAACAACCTCGATCAGTTAGAGCCAATTTCGGTGATACCAGAATGGGTTTATGATGCTCAATCAGCAGCTAACTACGGTGTTGTACGAAGAATGCCCGTTAGCAATCAATTAATCCCCATTGGATTGCGCGGAAACAGTAGAGAGCAGCGGTTTGGCACATTTATACATGAAAATCATGTTGTCGAAGTTATAACACCTAATTCTTTAGTAAATCGGATTGATAGGTTTAACAATAAATTTTATTATCCAATCTTAAACGAAATTCGCGATCAATTTCAGAAGTTTGATTTAATATGGGGACCAACGGGAAGCATCGGTTTTGAAATAGCTACCTCCATTAACGTAACAACAGGTAAGAGCGATATTGATCTTTCTATTTATGTAGATTCTATAGAAGAATCGTTACTAGAAGAGGTTGGCAAATGTTTAAACGGCTTTTCGAAACCGATTGATGTCCAAGTGGAAGTTCCAAATATAGGGGCCTTTCTATTAAAAGATTATTTGAGTAATAAAGACCAAGGTTTTATTGTTCGAACGGCTTTTGGTCCCCATTTATGTCGTATAAAAGATAGTAAAATTAAAATTCTTCAAGCTTAAAACAAATGTCCCAATCGCCTTACGATTGGGACATTTTTATAAAGGCTAATCTACCATTTTGCTATATGTTCTTCTATACAACCTAGCATTTGTTGGATGACGAGGGTACTGCCATCTTCCAACTTAACTTGTCCATTATAGTAGCCAACAAGTTGATGGACTTCAGATTTTACTAATTTCACATCCGTTTTGGCAACCCGTTCAAAAAACGGATGGAAAGTTAAAATTACCTGATCTGAAAACTTTGTTGTGATGTACCAAGGTTTCATGAAATTTTTTCTGTCATAATTAAACAATACATCTTCATGAATCTTTGTCATTTTACCATCTACAAAAACAGCATTTTCAGTCATACCCGTTCCGTCTGTCCATTTGCCTCCAAAGTTTAAGCCAACCCGTTGATTTCGCACTCGTTGAGATGCCATCCCCCAATTCCACAACGCTTCCCTCGGCCAAATACCTCTACCAAAATCAAGTACCGCATAACAGTCTTCTTCAAAAAATTGATAATTTCGTTCTCCTATTTTCACAAAACCTGTAGTCGGTAATGTATGATGCTTTGCAGTAAATTGGAAGGTTTGTCGGTTCCAAGGTATGACGACATTCAGTGTATCGTCCTCTTTAGGATGGTGGATCGTTAATTCTGCATGTAAAGCTTCATTATCAAAGTTTTTGGAAGTGACATTTAAAAAGGTTTGATTTTGAAAGAACGTAATATTAATATGAACTTCGCTATTGGCAAAACGAATAGGCTCTAACACTCTCGATGGCATTTTTAGTTTCGTACCTATGCCAAGGGGAATCGTAATCGTTTTTTCAAAGAATCGTTGGGTTTCATATTCTAAAAAATAGATAAAACAAGTCGCCGCATAATCAAAATGGCATATCGTTACGGAAAATAATATTTCCTCTCCATAGACGCACCAATAATTCCATTTTTTCTTCCTTAAGTAGTGACCAGATAAGTTGCAATCGATGATAGGTTTACGAGCAAAACCGATAGCTTCCGGATTTAAGTTTCCTTTTCTATCACATAGCCGTGTAAGTTCAATAATTTCTCTTTCAGCGTGCTGCGTCAATGCCAACATCCTCTCAATCAAATTATCTAGGATCTCTTTCTATTGGAAGTAAAATATGATGATTCAATGCAAAATATATCAACTGCCAAGCATTTGTAATATTTTTAACATTATGAAGAGTCTAGAATCCTTTCTTATTATTGTAGCAAAATGTAGAACCAATTAGTTTAAGGACATTAAATTAATATTAAATTGTAACAAAATGACAGTCTTATTGAAGGGAAATTAAATTGATATGAAAAATGATGACAATGAAGCATAGAATGGTAAAAAAGGAGATTGAACCATTCCAATTTATTACAATCGTCAAGCGGCGGTTCAGTATGCGAGAACTTGGTGGAATCGAAAAAACCCCAATTACCCGGCTTTT
This sequence comes from Ureibacillus sp. 179-F W5.1 NHS, assembly GCF_045369345.1. Taxonomy (NCBI): domain Bacteria; kingdom Bacillati; phylum Bacillota; class Bacilli; order Caryophanales; family Caryophanaceae; genus Ureibacillus; species Ureibacillus sp. 179-F W5.1 NHS. The sequence goes on from NZ_JBIQFG010000048.1 coordinate 20,865, forward strand.
TCAGTGGATTGTACAAACTTTGTATCCCAATGTTTACGGGCAGGAGGAGCCCCGATGTCAGGTGCACCGAATCGAGGAAAAGGTTGGTGGATTACAGACGGTTGGAGAAGAGGGAGTGGTAATGGATATTACTCGAATGAAACATGGAGTTATAGCTGGTCCGTCTCCCACAGTTTTCGTTTGTATTTAGAAAACGCCAAATCAGGATTAACTGCTAAACGTGTCCAATCCCCATCGGAACTGGAAATTGGTGATGTCATTTGTTATGACTTTCAAGGAAACGGGGTAATCGACCATACAACGATTGTGACGAGTATGGTAAATGGAGTACCTTATATCCATGCCCATACAGTAGATAGTGCGGATCGCCATTATGATTATTCAAACTCCTACGCCTATACTCCAAACACGAAATACTACTTTTTCAAAATCGATGATGTGTTTTATTAAAAATTGTTTGCAATAATAACAATTTATTGAGAATTGTAAAAAAGCTAAGTATATTTTAAAACGTAAAATTATATGGTAAGGTTTATTGAAGATGAATGAAAAAGGGTTAGAGTTAGTTTTTTAAGGAGAGAAGAATATGAACCAACAATCGTTATCAGTGCGTGAAGCAATTATTGGAAGACGGTCAATTAAAAGGTTCAATGGTCAACCGGTTGATCGGGAAGATTTAATGAATATTATTGACGACGCAGTATGGGCACCTAATCATAAAAATAGAGAGCCATGGCGATTAGTTGTTGCATGTGGAGAAGAGATTTTTGAATTGCACAAGCTTTTAAGAGATACAACCATTCCTAAATGGAAGGAACTATCGGAGGAATCGCTAGAAAAGCAAATGCAAAAATTCACATTAGCAGGAGCCTTTGTGTTTGTTATCGTTCCTGAAGATGTACGCCAAAAACAACGTTTAGAAGATTTCGCTGCAGCAAGCACATTCATTCAAAACATTCAATTACTTGCATGGGATTATGGTATCGGATCCTGTTGGAAAACTCCAGATTTCTTAGATGCACCGGATTTCCGAACTGCTTTAGGTGTACAGCCAGGTGAAAGAATTATTTCAATGTTGCAATTAGGCTATTTTGATGAATTGCCGAAAGCGGCAGAGCGAAAAAAATCAGACCAAATTGTGACGATTTTCGGCCAAGGGGAGAAGAAGTAATATCCCTTCTATTCAATGTTGATGAAAAGTTAGTTTGAAAAAATGCATTAATAAAACACTAGGGTACTTGGTACTGACCATCATTTTTGAGACAATAAGAAAACACCCTACTTTACAGTTAGTTGACGGTATTTAACCGGCGATTG
>NZ_JBIQFG010000049.1:0-18297 GCF_045369345.1 Ureibacillus sp. 179-F W5.1 NHS
TAAGAAAATTGGGATTCATTTAGGATAATCGGGGTGCCGTGTAATATCACTTCACCCCAACATTTGACATAGAACCTTTTTTAATAAATCTCTGTGAATAGTAGATACTAACTTGATACCTTTTCTATTTGATTCTTTCATTTGTTTCGTACTGTAAAAATATTTTCCAAGAAAGTATTTTAAAGAATATCCATTGCAATTTTTGACCAGTTTTCTAGTCTTTCATAAAACGGATTAAGTTTTAATTTTTCAATTGGAAAGAATTGACCTTGTAATTGGTCTGTCTCACGAACTTCAATCACTGTATTTTCATGAACTTCAATAACAACTAAAACACAAAGATGAACCCGACCAACTTCATCCTCATCATCATTAATTAAACCGATTACTTTTAGCTCAGGTTGTTCATTAGTTGTCATGATAAGTTCTTCTTCAAGTTCTCGATTCAAGTTTTCCATTAAAACTTCTTCGAAAGTTTCTAGCTCTTCAAGAGCATTCATATGACCACCAACACCGATTGACAGTTTGTTATGAAGTCGTGTTTCACCGGCACCTTGTAAACGTTCGTAAACAAATATTTCATTACCCCGTTTAATTACTGCATAAGGTATAGGTTGTTTAAAGCTTTCGTCTTCCTCAGCATCCCCACGTCTCATTGTAGTGTAAGTAGCATTGATGTTAGAAACGATTTCTTCTACTAACTTTTTATCTTGAAGAGTTCCTTGAAACGCTAACTCCTCGTTATTGAATAGTTGAGCACGTGGTGCCACAATAATAATTTCATCCATTTTCCCCATTAATTCATTACCTCATTATCTATTCATAGTAAAGATAAACTACGATTTTAATTTTATAATTGCTCTACTTTAGATGAATGGATTAATGTTTCCAATTCATTTTCCGTTAATTCACGATATTCCCCTAGCTTTAATTGTTCATCAAGCATTAAACTACCCATTGATAACCTTTTTAAATACGTTACTTTTTTTCCAACGGATTCAAACATTCTTTTTACTTGATGGAATTTTCCTTCTTGGATGGTTAATTCAATTTCTGACTTCTCACCAGAAGAAAGGATAACAAGTTTTCCAGGCTTTGTAACATAGCCATCATCTAATTCCACACCTTGCTGGAACGACACGACATCTTCTTCTGTGACAACACCTTCAATTTTCGCATAATAAGTTTTCTGGACATGCTTTTTCGGTGATAGTAAATTATGTGCCAATTGTCCATCGTTTGTAATTAAAAGCAATCCTTCAGTATCCTTATCTAAACGTCCTACTGGGAATGGCTTAAAATGACGAGCAAAAGGATCTAATAAATCAATTACTGTTTTTTCAGCAACATCTTCAGTAGCTGAAATGACCCCTGGAGGTTTATGCATCATAATATAAATGAATTCAGTGTATTGAACCCTTTCTCCATATACACTGACGTCTTGGTTATCTGGATCCACATGCATGGACGCATCCTTTACCGTTACACCATCCACCGTTACAACCTTTTGTTTCAACAGTTGTTTCACTTCTTTTCGTGTACCCAAACCCATATTGGATAATAATTTATCTAATCGCAAAAGTGAGACTCCTCCTACTTAAATCCAAGTTTGTTGCCTAATTTCGTAAATCGTTCTCCTAAAAGTTTTTGTGCAAGTCCTAATCGGAAGGAGGCATACCCATAAATAACAACTCCTACTCCAACACAAATAAGTAAATAAAGGGCTGTAATCCCTTTATTAGTCGGTTCTGCAATGAAGTAAAGTAGTTTATTTGTAGCAATGACTGCAACGGACATGACAAACGTTAAAATAGCGATTAACAATATTCGTCTAAATACAACTTTCGAACGATAATGTAACACTTTATGGATAACAGTGATATTAATGAAAATCGTTACAATATATCCAATTGCAGTAGCTAGTATCGCTCCATCTACTTCCATCGCTTTAATAAGCGGCGTGTTCAACATAAGTTTAATTAACATACCTGTTAATAAACTAAAAATAATCCACTTTTGATAATCGATTCCTTGTAAAATTGCAGCTGTCACAGAGAACAGTGCAAAAAGAATGGCTAATGGTGCATAATGAGCTAAAACTTCTGCTCCCATTTCGCTTTGCTCATACAGTACATGGTATATATCGGGGGCTAATATAGCAATTCCAAAACTAGCCGGTACGGTAATGAACAATAATATTTGATAGGTTTTATCCATCGAATTATGAAGAACGCCATATTTCTCTAGGGTGAAATATTTAGTAATTGTAGGTATTAAAGCCATTGAAAAACCTGTCGCAAGCATCACTGGAATGATGACAATTTTTTGCGTTGTGAAATTCAACATAGTTAAATACGTATCTGTCACCTTAGCCAAACCAATGGAAATCATAGCACTGTTAAAGGTTAGCATATCGATTAATTGAAATAAGGAGTTGGACATCCCTACAAATACAATTGGGATCGAATATTGAATAATTTCCTTGTAAATGTCTTTATAAGAAAGTTCCCCTGAAGACACATTATTGAGTAATAGCGTATCCATTTCGGGTTTTAATTTTTTCCAATAGAAATATAAAACGACTAATCCGCCAAGGGCACCAACAAAGGCTGCAAATACGGCAAACTTAATAGCTGTTTCTGTTTTACCATCTAATAGTACGACGACAATAAATGAACCTCCAAGTAAAACAATAATCCGCACAATTTGCTCAACTAATTGGGATACGGAAGTAGGCATGTAATGATTATATCCTTGGAAAAATCCTCGAATTAAACTCATAATCGGAACAGCAAGTAATGCGTAACTAACCCATCGAATCACCGATGCAATTTGTTCAACTGAATAAATTTGTTCGTCATCTTCAATGACAATATTCGCTATCGGGTTTGCCAATAAATTTAATAAAATAAATGACACAACACCTGTTATGAGCATGACAGAAAATCCGGATTTAAAAAGTCTTCTACCTGCTTCATAATCCCCAATTGCATTATATTTGGAAACAAATTTTGAAACTGCTATGGGCAGACCTGAAATCGCAATAGAAAGCATAATGTTGTATGGTATATAGGCATATTGGTATAATCCAACATTTTCTTCGCCGACAATGGAATAGAACGGGAAAACATAAACTAAACCAAGGACTTTCGATAAAAACAGGCCTATCGTTAAAATCGCAGTACCTTTCATTAATGAAGACATAAAAACATTCCAATCTTTATGAAATTAATAAGAATAAAATATGTATATCTTTGAAAAATAAAAGTCGACTGAATTAGTCGACGATTTCAAACAAATATTGTTTCGAAAACGAATCTACATGTTAGTTTACATGTGAAAGTCGATTAACTCAAATAGTTTCTCCATAATTATGTATAATGTGGAGAGTAAGCAATTGGAATTCACAAAAAACGAACAATTAAATTCAGAAAGTGAGACGAACTATGTTAGATGTAATCGTAATTGGAGGCGGTCCATCGGGATTGATGGCAGCAATCGCAGCTGGTGAACAACATAAAAAAGTATTGTTAATTGAAAAAGGAAATAAACTTGGGAAAAAACTTGCGATCTCAGGCGGAGGACGATGTAATGTTACAAATCGTTTGTCCGTAGATGAAATTATACAACATATTCCCGGAAACGGTCGTTTTTTATATAGTCCTTTTACCGTTTATAATAATGAAAATATTATTGAATTTTTTGAAGGACTAGGTGTTCATTTAAAAGAAGAGGATCACGGTCGCATGTTCCCTGTATCAAACCGCGCTCAAGATGTGGTAGATGCCCTTGTTAAGGAACTAAAACGACTTCACGTTGAAATTCGACTTCAAACAGCGGTCAGTAAATTATTAATGGATGATGAAAAAATTTTAGGTGTTCGTTTAACAGATGGAACTGAAATTTTATCAAAGTCGGTCGTAGTAGCTGTCGGTGGTAAAGCCGTTCCTCAAACCGGTTCTACTGGAGATGGCTATCCTTGGGCAGAACGAGCTGGTCATACCGTTACCGAACTGTATCCTACTGAAGTTCCTGTAAAATCCAACGAGCCTTTTATTCAATCTAGACAGCTGCAAGGTTTAGCTTTACGGGATGTTGCTGTTTCCGTTTTAAATAAAAAGGGGAAACCTATTGTCACTCACCAAATGGACATGCTCTTTACCCACTTTGGTGTGAGCGGACCTGCTATTTTACGTTGTAGTCAATTTATCGTCAAAGAACGTAAAAAGAACGGCAATGCCCCCGTGAAACTACGAATTCAAACGTTAACTGATTATAACGAAGAAACATGTTTACAATATTTGAATAAGCTTTCAAAGGAAGATCCAAAAAAGGCTGTAAAAAATAGTTGGAAATCCATTGCACCTGAAAGATGGTTATTATTTTTAATGGAACGGGTTGGTATAGATCCATCTAAAACAGCAGCGGAAATATCTCAAGAAAAAATACGGGAGTTAGCCCGTGAGCTTGTTAGTTTTACAATGGATGTTCACGGTACGTTGCCATTGGAAAAAGCATTTGTCACTGGCGGCGGCGTTTCAGTAAAGGAAATTGAGCCGAAAACAATGGCATCGAAAATGAAAAAAGGACTATTTTTCTGTGGTGAAATTTTAGATATTCACGGTTACACAGGTGGATACAACATTACAAGTGCCCTCGTCACTGGAAGAATCGCTGGTATGAGTGCAGGCTCTTTAGAATAAAAAGCAAAAAGTACAATCCAGTTTTTATACTGAATTGTACTTTATTTTTCGTGAGGAACTTCTTAGGCACCTATACAAAGGTTACTCTCCTTCACGAAAATTATTAGTCGAGCTATTATAACCACCTTTACGATAAATTTTTCAGGAATAGTTCCCGTTCCACTTCATTTTTACGGAAACGATCTTGCAATAACTCACCTAATAAAAATAGTCTTCTTTTTTCATCTAATACAGTCGTTTTAATTTTCTTTCTTGCCTTTTGAAGGAAAATTAAATAGTCATCATAGCTATCGTCTAGAAAACTCATGATATCGCGCTTCATTTGTTTAGCTAAAAGAGGGCTAGCTCCTTCTGTTGAAATCGCAATTTTTAACATTCCCCGTTCCAAGAACGCCATATTATAAAAGTTACTATCTTCAGAAGAATCTACGACATTAATAAGTTGATTGTTCAGGCAACTATTTTTCACTTCCTTATTTACATAAGGATCATTTGTTGCTGCTATGACTAAAAAGGCATCTTTTGTATCCCCTTCTTGATAGGAACGGTTTACCCATTCAATTTCTCCATTTACTGCATATGTATATAACGCATCTGTTAACGTTGGACTAATGACGACTATATTCGCTTTTTGCTGCAATAGCTTTTCTGTTTTATGAGTCGCTACTTTCCCACCGCCAATAATTACTACTCGTTTATATTCTAAATTCACCATGATTGGATACATATTATGCCCCCTTTTTAGAAAGGATAGGTCGCCGCCAATAGCGGAACCTATCCTTCATCGTTAAGCTTGATTATGGAAATGACGACCGTCCGTTACAGCTTCCACATATCCTGCACGAATAACGAAATCACCAAAATGCTCTCCTGTTAATCGCTCTTTTGCATAATGTTCAATTATAGGACGAAGAGTTGCTAAAATTTCCTCTTCCCCAATATTTTCTTTATACATTTTATTTAAGCGGGTACCTGTATGGCTAGCACCTAAATAAAGGTTATATTTCCCTGGACCTTTCCCGATGAAACCAATTTCACCCATTGCCGCTCGAGAACAGCCATTCGGACAACCAGACATACGAATCGTAATATCTTGTTCTCGCAAGCCGTTTTCATCTAAAATTGTTTCAATTTTTTCAATTAAAGATGGTAAGTAACGTTCCGCCTCAGCCATCGCTAAACCACAAGTTGGTAAAGCCACACAAGCAATGGAATTACGTCGTAATGCTGAGTAGTGTTCACTATCTGTTAAATGATATTTTTCAATAATTTCATCGATTGCCTTTTTAGCTCGTGGCCCAACATTTGCAATGACAACATTTTGATTTCCAGTAAAACGAAACTCCCCTTTATGAATTTGGGCGATTTCACGTAATGCTGTTTTTAATGGATAATGTTCAAAATCTTTCACACGACCGTTTTGGATAAATAGAGTAAAATGATATTTTCCATCTTCCCCTTTAATCCAACCAAAGCGATCGCCTGTATGCTCAAAAGTATATGGTCTTTCTTCTTCAAACTCATATCCTAATCGTTTCTCGATTTCTTTTTTTACATTTTCTAAACCTAATCGGTCAACAGTATATTTAAATCGAGCGTTTTTACGAACGGAACGATTTCCATAATCCCGTTGTACTGTCATAATTTTTTCACATGCATCGACAACTTTATCTTTTGGAATATAACCGATTAGACGGCTTAATTGTGGATACGTTGCTGTATCCCCATGGGTCATTCCCATACCACCGCCAATTGCGACATTAAAGCCGACTAACTCATCATTTTCCACTACGGCAATTAAACCGATATCTTGTGAAAAAACATCTACATCATTTGCCGGTGGAATGGCAATCGCAATTTTAAATTTACGAGGTAAGTAAAGTGCCCCATAAATCGGTTCTTGCTCTTCCTGTGTATCAACAATTTTTTCTTTATCTAACCATATTTCATAATATGCATTAGAACGTGGTAATAAGTGTTCACTAATTTTCGAAGATAATTCAAAAATTTCTTGATGCAATTTAGATTGATAAGGATTTGCATTACACATCACATTGCGGTTAACATCCCCACAAGCAGCATACGTATCAAATAAAACACTATTTAGTTCTTGCATATGTTTTTTCATATTCCATTTTAAAATGCCGTGGAATTGAACTGTTTGACGAGTTGTAATTTTAAAGGATTGATTGCCATAACGATCCGACAGCTCATCTAATTTTAGCCATTGGGTCGGTGTTGCAACACCACCTGGCATGCGAACACGAACCATAAATTGATAAGCCGGTTCAAGTTTTTGTCGTTCTCGCTCTTGACGAACGTCCCGGTCATCTTGTAAATAACTTCCATGGAATTTCATTAAACGGTTATCCCAATCGGAAATTCCAGCACTTAGCTCATCTTCCATTGATTCAGCCAATGTACCGCGTAAATAATTACTTTCAGCTTTTATTTCTTCCACATCACTTGGTTTACCTTCTTGAGGCGGTAATACTATTTTTTCTACCATACGTACTTCCCCCTTAGTATACATCCCGTTGATAACGTTTTTCTTTTCGCAAATTGTCTAAATACGCTTTTGCTTCTTCTTCTGTTTTATTTCCCTGTTCCGCAATGATATGTAGCAATGTATTATGAACGTCAACAGCCATTGAATCTTTATCTCCACATACGTAGAAAACTGCTCCTTGCTCTAACCATTCATAAATTTCAGCAGCATGTTTTTGCATTTTATGTTGCACATATACTTTTTCAGCTTTGTCACGAGAGAAGGCAACATCAAGTTTCGTTAATACGCCTGATTTTAACCAGCTTTGCCATTCTGTTTGATATAAAAAGTCTGTCATAAAATGCTGATCTCCAAAGAACAACCAATTTTTCCCTTCAGCTCCCCGCTCTTCCCTTTCTTGAATAAAGGAACGGAACGGTGCAACCCCTGTGCCAGGACCAACCATAATAATCGGCGTATCATCAGAAGGCAATTTAAAGTTCGGATTATGTTGAACATAAACACGTACTTTGTCTCCGATTTCTAAACGATCCGCAACTTGTGTTGAACAAACACCTAGTCGTTGTCGTCCATCTACTTCATAGCGTACTGTACCAATTGTGACATGGACTTCATCTTGGTAAGCAGCTAAGCTACTTGAAATGGAGTATTGTCTTGCAGGTATTTTTCTTAATAGGTTCACAAAACTTTGTTCATCCCAACTAAATGGACCGAATGATTCAACAACATCTAATAAGTCACGGCCATGGGTGTATTGTTTAAATAACTCTCGATCAGCAAGTAATGCATGGAATTTTTCGTTTACTGTATAGTCCCCAATTTTTTGCATCACTGGCTTCGACAACACGGTAATTTCAAAAATATCCATTAACGCTTCTTTTAATGAAATAGTTTTGTCGTCTACCGTTACTTTCGTATCTCGATTAAAGTTTAATGCAGTAATGAGTGAATCGACTAAGTTTTCATTATTAGTTGGGAAAATAGCTAAACTATCGCCAGGTTCAAAGGTAATACCCGAATTTTCTAAGGATATTTCTAAATGAATCGTCTCTTTGTTTGATCCACGACCATTTAAATTAATTTTCTCTAAAATTTCTGCCGTATATGGGTTTTTACGCGAGTATTCAGTAGTTGTCGCTAGAACTGTTGGTGCAGCCTCTTGAACCGTAACTTCGCTTACTTCACCTTCTTGCAATTTTTCTTTTACTGCATCAAACCATTTTGCTGCCGGCTCATCATAATCTAAGTCACAATCAACCCGATCAACAAATCGTTTAGCACCAAGTTTTTCTAACTGTTCATCGAAATCTTTCCCTGTTTTGCAGAAAAATTCATAGGAACTATCCCCTAATGACAAAACAGCAAATTTCACATGATCCAATTTGGGTGCCCGTTTTCCAAATAGGAAATTATAGAACATGATGGCATTATCAGGTGGCTCTCCTTCACCATGAGTACTCGCAACGATAAGTAAGTGGTCAACCTTTTTCAAAGCGTTTGTTTTAAAGTCACTCATGGAAGAAACATTCACTTCAAATCCAGCTTGTTTTAATTGTTCTCCAAATTTTTTAGATAACCCTCCTGCATTACCTGTTTGCGATGCATAGAGAATTGTAATATGTTTCTTCACGTTAGCAGGTGTAGATATAACAGCATTATTTGATACTGGTTGATTTCCTTCAGTTGAAACTTCACCAGCTTGCACTGAAACTGCTGCACTTAAATATCCAGTTAACCATATTTTTTGATTGTGTGTTAAATTAGCTAAAACTTCATTTAATTGCTTTACTTGTTGTTCGGTAAAAGGGCTATTAGTTACTTCTAACTTCACTTACGACACACCTCTTCACTTGATTATTTTAATCTGATTTTTTCATTTTTTTCGATTTGAACAATTGTATTGTCTTGAACGATTAAAGTTATGGAACCGTAGTTCATTGTAGCGAGCATTTTTTTTATATTTTCAATTGCCTGCTCAACATTCGCCTGTTTTTTATCCATTCGAGACACTCTCCCCATATGAATATAATGTTTCTTCTACGCGCTCTATTAATACTTGACGAACATTTTCGTCATACCCTAAACAGTCACAAAGCACAACTTGATTCTCTAAAAATCCTTGTTGAGCTATTTTCTTTTGAATCCCTATTTTTAATAAGCCCGTAAATAAAAGATATGGAACGATATATACCGGATTATTCCGTTCCTTTTTTAATTGCTCTAATGCCTTTTCAAAGGAAGGACCGTTGCCATATAAAAAACAAATATCTACCTTTGAGTAGTGATACCGGCTTTGAAGGTGATTGGCAATTTGTTGAAGATCTATTTGTACACTTGGATCACTACTTCCGCGTCCAATGAGTAAAATATCAATCTCATCATGTTGCTCAACACCCTTTTCCAACACTCTCTCATGTAGACTTTCAATTAACTTTTCATGTATTCCAAAGGGTCTACCAAAGGTAAAGGTAACATCGGGATAAAGTTCTTTTGCTTTATTCATTTCAAGGGGGATATCTTGTTTGGCATGATTAGCAGTTAACAGTAGGATTGGAACGACAGCAATATTTGTTGCTCCTTTAGCAACACATGCTGCAACTCCCTCTACAATCGAAGGGGCAGCTAATTCTAGAAAACAAATTTCTTGGATAGCAACATTAATTTTTGGTTTTACAGTTTCAATAAATTCAATTGCTTCATCAACACCAGCTTTTACCCGGCTTCCATGGGCAACATATAACACTGCTTGCATAATGATCCCCCCTCCTTGTTAACTCGATATTTCTTGTAATTGTTTTGATTGTTCAAACCAGGCGATTTTATCGTGCATTTTTACAACTTCTCCAACGATAATCATGCTAGGATTTTGGATTTCTTCTTTTTCCGCAATTTCTACGATTGACTCCAATGTTCCCGTTATCGTTTTTTGATGTTCCGTCGTACCCCAATGTATTAATGCGACAGGAGTTTGTGGATTACGTTTGTACTTCATTAACTGCTCTGTAATATATGGCAAATTGCCAACTCCCATATAAATCGCAAGGGTATCGACTGATTCTGCCAACCCCTTCCACTGGATAGAATCATCCTTTCCTTCCCGCATATGACCAGTCACAATGGCAAAACTAGAACCTAAATCACGATGGGTAACAGGAATTCCAGCGTATGCAGGTGCGGCAACACCTGAAGTAATTCCTGGTACGATTTCAAAAGGAATACCTGCTTCCACTAACACTTCCGCCTCTTCAGCACCTCGACCAAATACGAAAGGATCCCCACCTTTTAAACGGGTTACTACTTTCCCTTTACTAGCATATTGAACGAGTAATTTATGAATTCGTTCTTGGATAACACCATGTAATTTAGGTAACTTACCAACGAAAATTAGTTCTGCATTTGGTTTTGCGTATTCCAACAGTTCTTTATTCACTAGACGGTCGTAAAGAATAACATCGGCTTGTTGAATACATTTCAACCCTTTTACTGTAATTAAATCGACACTTCCTGGTCCCGCTCCAACAATATATACTTTCCCCATTACGAACCCCCCTCATGAAAACACTTTTCCATTTCAAAAAAGTGCGAATATTACCTTAATAATAAACATACCATTCTTATTGGTCAACTATGTTTTTAAATTAAAAGACTTTTTAAAAGATTTTAAAATTAATATTATGTTATAAATGAAGCATTTTTAAACAAATTAAATAAAAAAATAGGAACGAACCATTATGATTCGTTTCCTATTAAAAGTCCTTTAATGTTAATTTTTTATATCTTACAAAGATAAAGAGGGCCGCAATAATACCGATTACGGCGATAAAACCATCAAATATAAATATAAAATTTATCGCTCCTTTGTCTGCAATTGCACCCGTAATAAGTGGCATAACGACGGAGGCTACACTGGAAGCTGTCGCAACTAAACCCGTTACCGTTCCTTTCCTCATCCAAAATAATTCTGTCATTAAAGTAATAGCTAGTTGAAGTACCCCAGCTGTTGAGAAACCTAAGAAAAAGGAAGCAATCGTAATAACAGAAGGTTCTTTAACCGTTAAAATAACGGCAACGGTTAGCACTGTAATCATCGGATAAACAATTAAAATCGTTGTTGCTTTTATTTTATTGCCTAAAATAAAGGCTAGTACTAATACTGAAACAACGGATCCAATACTATAATAACTTAACAATTTAACCGCTTCATTCGTAGTCATAAAGACGGCTTCTTGTCCATAGCTTGGTAACCAAATTTGAGCTACTGTAAATAATGCCGTTGATGTAAAACCAATAACGATTAAAGATAAACCTTCTTTTAACAATTTCGGTTCCGATTTAAATGGAACAATTGGTTTCACTGTTTCCTCATTCTCTTCTAGTTTAACTTCATTAACTTTTGGGAATGTGGACAACAGTAAAATGATCATATTGAAAAGATAAATAGCAGCTAGTAAGAAAAAGGAATATCCGAAAAATAAGCCGTTATCGGATAAAAATAAAATGATAAACGGTAATATCGTTGCACCCGTGGACATAAAGGCTTTAACGAGTACATTGGCCGAACCCGATTTTTTCGTAAATATTTCTACTAATGCCGGATAGGAACCTGCATCCATCGCCGCATTCGCAACACCCGCTAAAACGGCAAATAGAAAGGCTAACTTATAACTTGGCAATAAAGGAATACTAACTAAAAAAATTGCCATGAGAAAGCTAGAAATAATTAAAAGCGGCTTCCTTCCTACTTTGTCAGATAAAACTCCTAAACTACTATATGATAATAGTTTCCCAAAACCGATAGCAGCTATAATGTAACTAATAATCGTACTAGTTGTACCCCATTTGGCCGTTAAACTTTCCATATTGGAGGAAAGAATGATATTTACCATTCCTAATAAAAAGTAATTACTATATAAACCTATTGCAGCTTTCATATACGTATTTTTCATTTTTTTCTCCTAATCAAACCTTACTTTAACGATTTAAAGCGTTGAATTTATTTTAACATACTTATTAAACGAACGAAATATTTTGTTTGAAGGGTATGATTTTCATCCTTTTATATACAAAAATGCCTCAAATATATGTGAGTCATATATTTGAGGCATAATGATGGATTATTTTACAACAATATTTACAAGTTTACCTGGTACCGCAATCACTTTAACAATTTGCTTTCCATCCGTAAACTCTTTTACTTTTTCATCAACTTTTGCTATTTCTTCAAGCTGTTCTTTTGAAACATCTTTTGCCACTTTCACCTTTGAACGTAATTTACCATTCACTTGAACGACTACTTCCACTTCATCATCGACAAGTTTGGATTCATCAAATGTAGGCCATGCCGCATAAGTAAGCGTTTCTGTATGCCCTAAAATTTCCCATAACTCTTCTGATAAGTGTGGTGCAATCGGTGCTAATAATTTCACAAAGCCTTCAGCGTATTCCATTGGGAAAATATCAGCTTTATAACAATCATTAATAAATACCATCATTTGAGAAATGGCTGTATTGAAACGAAGATGTTCATAATCCTCTGTCACTTTTTTCACCGTTTGATGATATGCCTTTTCTAGTGTTGTATCAGAACTATTTTGAATTTTTTCTGATAGCTTCCCTTCATCTGTTGTATATAGACGCCAAATTCGATCTAAGAAACGACGTGCACCGTCAAGGCCGTTCGTTGACCAAGCAACAGAAGCATCAAGTGGTCCCATAAACATTTCATATAAACGAAGGGTATCGGCACCATGGCTTTTAATAATATCATCAGGGTTTACGACATTCCCCTTTGATTTTGACATTTTTTCGTTTCCTTCACCTAAGATCATTCCTTGGTTGAATAATTTTTGGAATGGCTCTTTTGTTGGAACAACACCTAAATCGTATAGCACTTTATGCCAGAAGCGAGCGTATAGTAAGTGAAGTACTGCGTGCTCAGCGCCACCAATATAAATGTCAACAGGTAACCAACGTTTTAATAGTTCAGGATCAGCGATGGCTTCTTTATTTTTTGGATCAATGTAACGAAGGAAATACCAGCTTGAGCCTGCCCATTGTGGCATTGTATTCGTTTCACGACGACCTTTTTTCCCTGTTACAGGATCTACTACATTAACCCATTCATCAATGTTTGCTAATGGAGATTCCCCTGTACCAGAAGGGCGAATGTTCGAAGTTTTTGGAAGCACTAATGGAAGTTCCTCTTCAGGTACAGTTGTCATTGTACCATCTTCCCAATGAATGACAGGAATTGGTTCTCCCCAATAACGTTGACGTGAGAATAACCAGTCACGTAAACGGTAAGTCACTTTTTTCTCTCCAACACCTTTTTCTTCTAACCATTCAATCGCTTTCGCAATTCCATCGGCTTTATTTAAACCGTTTAAGAAATCAGAATTAATGTGCGGTCCATCTCCAGTAAAGGCTTCGTTAGCAATATCCCCGCCCTCAAGTACTGGTACAATTTCTAAACCGAATTCTTTCGCAAATTCATAATCTCGTTCATCATGGGCAGGTACTGCCATAATAGCACCCGTTCCATAAGAAGCTAATACATAGTCGGCAATCCAAATCGGAATTTGTTTACCGTTAATTGGATTAACTGCATAAGCACCTGTGAACACACCTGTTTTTTCTTTTGCTAAATCTGTACGTTCTAGATCAGATTTCATTTTCACTTTTTCTAAATAGTCATCTACTGCCTGACGTTGTTCGATAGTCGTAATTTCTTCAACTAATTTATGCTCCGGAGCTAATACACAATAGGTTGCGCCAAATAACGTATCTGGTCGAGTTGTGAATACTTCAAAGTTTTTCTCTGTACCAGCAACGGCAAACTTCACCTCGGCCCCTTCAGAACGACCGATCCAGTTACGTTGCATATCTTTAATCGATTCCGGCCAATCTACCTCTTCTAAATCGTCAAGTAGTCGGTCAGCGTATTTTGTAATACGTAATACCCATTGACGCATAGGACGACGTTCTACAGGATGACCACCACGCTCGGATTTTCCATCGATGACTTCTTCGTTCGCAAGTACTGTTCCAAGGGCTGGGCACCAGTTAACAGGAATTTCATCTACATAGGCTAAATCCATTTCAACTAATTTAGTAAATATCCATTGAGTCCATTTATAGTAATCTGGATCCGTCGTATTAATTTCCCGATCCCAATCATAAGAAAATCCTAGTTCTTGAATTTGTCTTTTAAATGTCGCAATATTTTTTGCTGTAAACTCAGCTGGGTCGTTTCCTGTATCTAGGGCATATTGTTCAGCAGGTAAACCGAAGGCATCCCACCCCATCGGATGAAGAACATCGTATCCTTGCATACGTTTAAAGCGAGAAAGAATATCCGTTGCAGTATATCCTTCAGGGTGACCTACGTGTAACCCTGCACCGGATGGATAAGGGAACATATCCATTGCATAAAATTTAGGTTTTGATTCGTCATTCAATGTTTTAAATGATTTATTTTTTTCCCAATATTGTTGCCATTTTTTTTCGATTTGTTGATGATTAAAACTCATGAGCATTGTTCCTCCTTTATTGTTTTCTGAACTGATCATTCGACATGAAGAAATGATAAATTAGGTCAAAAAGCTAATATAATAAGTAGATTATCCTAGAAACGGAAATAATAAACAAATCCATCTTGGAGTATATTAGTTCCTAAATTTTTCAATTTAAAATCGTGATACATAGAGCTTTCGTCTAACAGGGTAAGTTGACGAAATATTTAAAAAATAAAAAAACCCGCCCCTTTATAAATAAAGGGACGAGAGATATTTGTAAACTCCCGCGGTACCACCCAAATTAGTGACACTACACTCAGCTCTAGTACCTTAACGCGGTATGACGGTTTTAGCTACTTTTTTCACTAAAACAGACTCCAAGGCGAGTTCGATTTATCTACTTACTAGCTTCCACCAACCGCTAGCTCTCTAAAAAGCTTCAAGATCTACTATTCCTTCTCATAGTCGTACTTTTTTATTATTTTAATCATTTTAATGGAAATACATAAAATATACAAGTCCCCCAGTTAAATGCTTTTTAAAGCAAAAATTACTTATCAATAGAAATAGGATGAGAGGATTTCTTAATTGGTTTATCATATAGTAAACAAGGAACAATACTAATAATAAATAAACTACATAAAAATAAAATTAGTACGTTCATACTATAATAATCGACAATCATACCACCAATAAATGGACCTATCATTCTTCCTATTGAACCTATACTATTCACAATCCCTTGATATGTTCCTTCTTTCCCCTTAGGCGCTAACATATTAGCAATCGTCGGTACAGCCGGCCATACAAATATTTCACCGATTGTTAAAATAACCATTGCTGCGGCAAACATTTTAAAACTATCGGCAAACAAAATAACGGTAAAGGATAGCATCATAATGATGACACCAATTACTAATTGGGACTTTATTTGTTTTTCATACTTTTGCACAATTGGACTAATAATAGGTTGCAGTGTAATAATTAACACACCATTAATCGTCCAAAGTAAACTATACTCTTTCAAACTAATCCCTTGTTGTTGTATGTAGGTTGAAAGGGTAGTTGACCATTGAGAATAAGCTATCCATGCTAACAAAAAGCCACTACTTAAAATAACTAACGAGTAGAAATTTAATTTGGAAGTAGATAATTTCACCTTTTCCCCATTATTACTTTTCTCCGTCTCAATTTTCGGTACGATATCTCGATAAGTGACAACAGCTAAAATGAAAAATACGACATACAATCCTAAATTCGAAATAAATAAATAATCAAAACTCTTTTCTGCAATAGGCCCTGCCAATGCTGGCCCTACTGCCACTCCTAAATTTTGAGCAAGATAAATAGCGTTAAATCCTTTTCTCCCACCTTCTGGCCAAACGGATCCTACCAATGCGAAAATGGAAGGTATAACAATCCCGCTTCCGAAGCCCATAATCGTTAAAAACCAAACGTAATGGGGCCAACCATGCCAAAAAGTAATGCCAAATAAAGAAATAACCGTAATTATAATGCCAAACATAATCGATTTATAGCCACCTAATTTATCGAATAAATGGCCTCCTGCTAAATTCCCTAATACAGTCGCCCCTGCATTTAACATTAATACAAGTCCTGCAACCGATAAAGACTGTCCCAGATGGTCATGCATATAAATCGTATTTAACGGCCATAGAAATGAGCTCCCAGTTATATTAATAAAGGTCCCAATAACTAATAGCCAAACCTTTTTAGGCATATCTATACCTCCAAAACTCTTTTCCCACAAAAAATAATAGTATTCTTCTTTTACTAGAAGTACAAGAAAAAAATTGTTGAATTGACGGAATTTCATGATACAAAATGCACAATACAACATCCCGTGTTAGAATACTTGATAGAGGAGTGAATGAAATGATTGAACAACAATTTCCTTTCCCATCCGACGGGAAACGTTACTATACATGGAATCGATATTTACGAGATGAATTTGGGAAAAAAGTATATAAAGTCGCTTTAGATGCCGGTTTCGATTGCCCAAACCGTGATGGCACTGTTGCATTTGGCGGATGTACGTTTTGTAGTGCTGCCGGAAGCGGTGACTTCGCTGGTGATCGGGTCGATCCAATCCCAGTTCAATTTGAAAAAATTAAAGAAAAAATGCAACATAAATGGAAAGATGGCTTAACTATGGCTTATTTCCAAGCATATACAAATACCCATGCCCCGCTACCTGTCTTAAAGGAAAAATTCGAGGCAGCTTTAGCCTGCGAAGGAGTGATGGGGTTAAGTATTGCAACTCGTCCAGACTGTTTACCTGATGACGTTGTTGAATATTTAGCAGAATTAAATGAACGGACGTATTTATGGGTGGAATTAGGGTTACAAACGGTTCATGAAAAAACAGCAAATTTAATTAACCGTGCCCATGATTATGCAACTTATGTAGAAGGCGTCGAGAAACTTCGAAAACATAACATCCGTGTTTGCACACATATTATTAACGGCTTACCGTTAGAAGATTACGATATGATGATGGAAACAGCCCGTGAAGTGGCAAAACTGGACGTACAAGGAATAAAAATTCACCTGCTTCATTTACTAAAAGGAACGCCGTTAGTTAAGCAATATGAAAAAGGTATGTTGGAATTTCTTGAAAAGGACCAATATATTAAACTTGTTGCAGATCAGTTAGAAGTAATTCCACCTGAAATGATTGTCCACCGTATTACCGGTGATGGTCCGATTGATTTAATGATTGGCCCAATGTGGAGTGTTAACAAATGGGAAGTTTTAAACGGTATTGATGCTGAACTCGAACGTCGCGGAAGTTGGCAAGGAAAATTATATGTTCCGTCCAAGACCGAAATGGTTTAATGGGAGAAAAAAGCATTAGCCAAAAGGAAGTGACGGTAGTGAAGTTACAACGAGTTTTACAATATGCTAAAACGCTCCTTTCCGAGTCAATTGATGCAGGGGACATTGCAATCGATGCGACTGCTGGAAACGGTCACGATACATTATTTTTAACGGAACTTGTTGGAGAGAAAGGCCATGTTTACGCTTTTGACATCCAGCAACAAGCCATTGAGTCAACGGAGAATCGTCTAAAGGAAAATGGAGTTAGTCATCTAGCAACGGTTATTTTAGATGGCCATGAACATATTTCACAACATGTTCAACAACAAATTGGTGGGGCTATTTTTAACCTCGGCTATTTACCAGGTGCCAATCATCATGTAGTGACGAAAAGTAATACAACGATTGAAGCGATAGAACAACTACTACAACTATTGAAAATCGGCGGTATTATCGTTTTAGTAATCTATCATGGTCACGAAGGTGGAAAAGAGGAACGGGATGAACTATTAAAATTCGTCAGCTCCCTTCCTCAAAAGTATGTACATGTTCTCCGGTACGAATTTTTAAACCAAAAAAATGATCCACCTTTTATCGTAGCATTGGAAAAAGTAAAGAATTTCCCTAAAGAATAAAAAAGAGCAAGGCAACCTTAAAGTGTACCCTTTGTAAAGGACATTTTTAAAAAAGGCTTTTAAGCAACTTGAAGAAGATGGTGACTGTATTGTGC